>CAMHRJ010000135.1 GCA_946187475.1 uncultured Clostridia bacterium
CGGCACCGCTCCCTGCAAGGCCGCATGTCCCGCGAACGTCTCCGTGCAGGGCTACATCGCCCTCGCGAAGGAGGGCCGGTATCTCGAGGCCCTGCAGCTGATCAAACAGGACAACCCGTTCCCGGCCATCTGCGGCCGCATCTGCAACAAGCCCTGCGAAGCCGCCTGCACGCGCAACGCCATCGACTCCGCCGTGGCCATCGACGATCTGAAGAAATTCATCGCCCAGCAGGATCTGGACGCCGAGACGCGCTGGATCCCGCCCATGGAGAACCCCCGGGGCATCCCCTTCGAGGAGAAGGTCGCCGTCATCGGCGCCGGTCCTGCCGGCCTCAGTTGCGCGTACTATCTGAAAGAAAAGGGATACCCCGTCACGGTCTTCGAAAAGGAAGAGAAGCTGGGCGGTCTCATGGCCCTGGGCATCCCGGCCTTCCGTCTGGAGAAAGACGTGCTGGAAGCTGAGATCGACGTTCTGCGCCAGATGGGCGTGGAGTTCCAAACCGGCGTGGAGGTCGGCAAGGACATCACCCTGGAGTCTCTGCGTGCCGAGGGCTACAAGGCCTTCTTCCTGGGTGTGGGCGCAGGAGAGGCCATCCTGCCCGAGATTCCCGGCGCCGACGGCAAGCAGGTCCAGAGCGCGCTGAGCTTCCTGCGCAGCGTGAATCTGGGCAAGAAGCCGAAGCTGGGCAAGGTGGCAGTCCTGGGCGGCAACGCCGCCACCAACCATGTGGTGCTGGATACCGCCATCGCCGCCGCCAAGCTGGGCGGCGCCGTCACGGTCATCACCCCGGGCAAGGAGAGTTTCTTCAAGTCCGTGCAGGAAGAGTATGACATGGCCGTCGCCTCCGGCGTGGAGTTCGTCTTTGACGCCCAGGCAACCCAGATCACCGCCAAGGCCGTCCTTTGCGGCGAAACCAGCGTCCCGGCGGACCAGGTGCTCTATGCCCTGGGCCAGAAGGCGAAGCTGGGCGGCATCGACGTGCCCGTCAATGCTGCCGGCAAGGTGGAAGTGGAAAAGGAGACCCAGCACGTGGCCGATTCCGACGTGTTCGCCGGCGGCGACGTGGTCACCGGACCCCGCACGGCCATCCAGGCCATTGCCGCGGGCAAGCAGGCCGCCATTTCCATCCACCGCTACGTCCACGCGGGCCAGACCCTGCACCTGGGCCGCGACCACAGAGACTATAAGGCCATGGATAAGCGTGCTGCCGCCGTTGCGCCGGACACCTTCAGCCATGCCGAGCGTCAGGTGGCCGAGCCCAGGAAGCTCCGCAGCGCCAAGGGCCTCCAGGACGCGCGCGGCATCTTCACCGAAGCGCAGGTCAAGTGCGAGGCAGAGCGCTGCCTGGGCTGCGGCGTGGCCGTGGTCAACGAGCTGGCCTGCGTGGGCTGCGCCGTCTGCACCACCCACTGCAAGTTCGGCGCCATCTCCATGGAGAAGATCCACGATGCCGACAACAAGGAGTACTTCCACACCCTGGGCCGCATCGTCATGAACATGCCCAAGAAGGTGGGCAGCGTGGCCGTGAAGCACATCGGCCGCATCACCAAGAACGATGCATGAGATCGGAATCGTCCGCCAGATCGTCCAGACCGTAACGGAGTTCGCGGCGGAAAACGACGTGAAGGAGATCGCCGCCGTGGTGGTGGACTGCGGCGAGCTGTCTCTGGTGATCCCCAAGTACCTCCGGCAGCTGTATGCCCCGGTGGCGGAGGGGACCATTTTGGAGCACGCGGAGCTCATCATCAACGAGATCCCCGGCATGGCCGAGTGTGACGACTGCGACGAGATTTTCAACGTGGTCCAGCACAAGGGCTACTGTCCGGCCTGCGGCAGCTTCAACAAGACCGTTTTAAGCGGCAAAGATTTCGGCATCCGGGAGATCCACGTCCCTGACTGAAATAAAACAACCGGCTTTCTAAGCCGGTTGTTTTATTTCAATTGAAGAGTTTCGCTTTGAAAGGAATTTTTGGCGCAAGTGCGACTTGCGAAAGAAAAATTCCTTTCTTCGCGTAAAGTATTTTGCACGCCAAAGCGAAGCTCCGGCGGCAAAATGATTGAATTCTTTTTCGCGGCATCCGAGCCGCGAAACTCTGCCGAGCGCATTTTTGAAATGATTATCCCATCGTCTCATCCGCCAGAATCGCGCCGTCGGCGCCGATGGTGACGGTGCGCAGGGGAATGTCCTTCCCGCAGGCGGCGATGGCCTGGTGCACGGCATATTCCATGCCGCCGCAGCAGGGGACGAACATCCGCGTCAGCGTCACGGACTTCACATCGTTCTCCGCGAGAATCTGCGTCAGCTTCTCGGAATAATCCCCGCTGTCCAGCTTCGGGCAGCCGATGACCACCACCTTGCCGGCGACGAAATCCCGGTGGAAGTTGCCGTAGGCATAGGCGGTGCAGTCCGCCGCCACCAGCAGATCACACTGATAGAACACCGGGCTGGAGGCGCTCACCAGCTTCAGCTGTACGGGCCAGTTGTCCAGGGCGTTGGGCGCCTCGCCGGAAGCGGCAGCCGCCTCGGCCTTCTGCGCCTGCTTTTCCCGCTTGGCGGCCAGCACCGCCTGCTCGTCATAGCCGGGGGCCTCCCGCATCTCAAAGCTGATGGCGTTCATGGGACATGCCGGCAGGCAGTCGCCCAGACCGTCGCAGAAATGCTCCCGCATGAGCTTGGCCTTGCCGTCTACGATGTCGATGGCGCCCTCGTGGCAGGCGTTGGCGCACAGACCGCAGCCGTTGCAGCGCTCCTCGTCGATTTTGATGATTTTTCGAAGCATATGGAATCCCTCCGTCTTGATTTTCTGATGGTAATATACTACAATGGCCTTATGAATTCCGTTGCATTTGCAACGAGAGGGTGAGAATATGGACGAATCTTTGACTTTTCTGCAGAATACACCCCTCTTTCGCGGTCTGCCGGTTGAGCTGACCGAGCGGCTGCTCCAGACCATGACTGCCCGCCGGGGCGCCTATGCGTCCGGCGAGACCATCCTCCGGGCAGGGGAGCCCATCTCCAGCTTCGGCATCCTGCTCTCGGGCTCTGCGCGCATCGAGCGGGAGGACTACGACGGCAACCGGGAGATCGTGGGCAGCCTCCACGCCGGAGAGCTCTTCGGCGAGGTATTCGCCTGCCTGGAGGATGTGCCCGTGCAGGTGACGGTGGTGGCGGCAGAGCCGTGCGAAGTGCTCTTTCTGCGCACGGAGGGGCTCTTCGCCCCGGCGTTTACGCCGGTGCTCCACCGCTTTTTGCGCATCCTGGCCCTGACGGAGAAGCTCCGCCATATGTCCCACCGGAGCACCCGCCAGAAGCTCCTGAGCTTCCTGGACGCGGAGCGTAGCCGGGCGGGCAGCCGCCAGTTTGATGTGCGCTTTGACCGGCAGCAGCTGGCGGATTATCTCTCCATCGACCGCAGCGCCATGTGCAGAGAGCTCTCCAAAATGAAGGCGGAAGGCCTCATCGACTACGATCGAAAGACCTTCCGGCTCCTGACAGATTCAGATTAATTGGTCCGTGGGCTGCTCGCAGACGCCGCCGCGGCAGCGGTAGTATTTGGTCCCGGTCTCCGGGATCGGATAATCCCGGGTGAAGGGCGCAATTCGGCTGAGTACTTCGGCGGTCTCCGGCGTTTTCAGCAGTACGGTGAGCCCCGGATGCGCCGATTTCAGGTATTCCCGCAGCCCATCCGGTGTCTCTTTTGCGCAGACCACCAGCTCCTCCGTGGGCCAAAGGGCCTCGGTGAAGGTCAGTTGGGTGAAGCAGTGGGCCTCCGGGTGCTTTGCCGCTGCCCCGGCCAGGAACCGGAGCTGCTTTTCCGCCGCTTCCCGGAAGCGATCTTCCCCGGTCAGACGCTCCAGCCGGGAGAGCACCAGCGCCGCCGCTGCGTTCCCGCTGGGCATGGCGCCGTCATAGACCTCCTTGCTGCGGGTGATCAGCTGTTCGCCGTGGGCGCCGTAGGGGAAGAAGCCGCCATACTCCGCGTCGAAGAACTCCGCGAGCAGATGGTCGGCAATTTCGACCGCCTTCTCCAGCAGCTCCGGGCGAAACGCCACGGCGCAGAGCTCCAGCAGACCCCAGGCGTAGAAGGCGCAGTCCTCCAGCTTTGCCGGGTGGGCAGCGTCTCCCTCCCGCCAACGGGCCAGCAGCGCGCCGTGCTCGTTTCGAAGATTCTCTTCGATGAATGTCACGACCTGCTCTGCTGCCTCCAGATATCGGGGCTCGTCCAATACCAGCCCGGCCCGGGCCAGCGCCGCGAGCATCAGCCCGTTCCAGCCGGTGAGCACCTTGTCGTCCAGCAGCAGCTCCGTGCGGCTCCGGCGGTAATCATAGACCTTTTTCAGCGCAGCTTCCATGCCGGAGGCTGCGTTTTTCCAATCTGGATTTCCAATGAGATTCAGGATATTCTTATGGTGGAAGTTTCCCTCCTCCGTGACGCCGAAGCGGCGGCAGAATTCCGCCCCATCGCTGCCCAGCAGATGCATGAGCTCGTCCCGGGTGAAGAGATAGAACTTTCCCTCCACGCCGGCACTGTCCGCGTCCTGAGAGCAGCAGAACCCGCCGGAGCCGTTTCTGAGCTCCCGCAGGGCGTAGTCCAGGGTCCGCCTGGCCACATCCGCGTACCAGCACTCGCCGGTCTCCCGGAAAGCCTCGGTGTAGGCCAGGGCCAGCAGGGCGTTGTCGTACAGCATCTTTTCAAAGTGGGGCGCCAGCCACCGACCATCGGTGGAATACCGGCTGAAGCCGCCGCCCACATGGTCGAAAATGCCGCCCCGGGCCATGTGCTCCAGAGTGCCCTGCACCATGTCCAGCGCATCAGCATTTCCGGTGCGCCGGTAGTACTCCAGCAAAAACAGCAGATTGTGGGGACTGGGAAACTTGGGCGCCGCGCCGAAGCCGCCCCATTTGCTGTCGTAGTGCCGGAGCATGGTCTCTGCAGCGGTTTTCGGCTGCTCCCGCGAAGGCACCCCGGCGGCTGGCCGATTGGCGCCGCGCAGGAAGTCCGTGAGCTGGTCGCCGCTTTTGAGGAGCTTCTCCCGGTCCCGGTGCCAGAGCTGCACCGTCTCGCCCAGCAGGGAGAGAAGCTGCGGCCGCTTCAGATAGGTCCCGGCCCAGAAGGGCTTCTGCTCCGGGGTCATCAGCACGGTCAGCGGCCAGCCGCCGTTGCCGGTGAGGGCGGCGCAGGCCGCCATATAGACGCTGTCCACGTCGGGGCGCTCCTCCCGGTCCACCTTGACGGAGATGAAATAATCGTTCAAGACCGCCGCCACGTCCGATGCCTCAAAGCTCTCATGGGCCATCACGTGGCACCAGTGGCAGGCGGCGTAGCCGATGCTGAGGAAGATGGGCTTTTCCTCTGCTCTGGCCCGGCTGAAGGCCTCCTCGCCCCAGGGCAGCCAGTTCACGGGGTTCTCCGCATGCTGACGCAGATAGGGGGACTGCTCAAACTGTAATGCGTTCATGTTGCCTCCTTAATAGACCTGCCAGCGCAGCAGAAACAGCAGAAAATATACAATCCAGAGCCCCAGCAGTGCCGGGAACACCCCGGAGCGCAGGCCCTTGCGTTCCGTGAGCTGCGTCAGGGCAATCACCGCCGGGAAAAAGGCCATGAGATACCTTGGCGCGCTCAAAAGCCAGGTGGTGCCGATGGCGATGCAGAAATAGACGAAGTACCAGGTCCCATAGCTGGCGCGCATGCGCTTCGCGCCATAGATCATCAGCCCCAGACTCAGTGCCTGGGCTGTGAGATTCGGAAGCCAGAGCCCCAGCAGATTCTTCGGGTTTTCCGCGGCGGAGGAGATGGCATACTCCGTCTGGTAGGCGGCGGAGTTGAAAAACAGCCCCAGCCGCTGGCTCCAGTGCTCCGACTGGTAGGTGAGAAACTGCAGCGGATCGCCCGCCACCCGGTAGTTGATATAGCAGTAAACGCCAAAGCCCGCGGGAATCAGCGCCAGAGCCAGGATGCGCAGCACCGCGCCCTTCGGGGTAACTTCCCGGCGCACACAGCGGGCGATCAGCTCCGTCAGCAGCGGCACCGCCAGCGTGATGCCCAGGGACCGGGTGAAGGCGGCGCATCCGCCCAGAACACAGGCGGGAAGCCAGCGTCCGGTGCGCGCCAGATAGATGCACCCCACGCAGCACAGGAGAAACAGACTCTCGCTCATGGGCGCGGCGAAGAAGAAGGACCCCGGCGTGAGACACAGCAGCACCACGCCGCGTAAGGCAGCCCGGTGCTCCAAATCCAGACGCAGCAGCTTGTAAAGCAGGCAGCCCGCCGCGGCGAAGCACAGCGCCGAGACTGCAAGGGCGGAGATCGTCCAGTCGGGGATCAATAGATGCGCAGCCCGGATCAGCAGAGGATACCCCGGCAGGA
>CAMHRJ010000136.1 GCA_946187475.1 uncultured Clostridia bacterium
GCTGCTGCTGGTTGCCAGCGTCATCGGCCTGATCGCCGGTCTGCTGGGCCTGCTGGGCAAGGGCGCCTTCGGCGGCTTCGGCGTCGTGACGTTCCTGCTGGGCGCTGCCGCGCTGGTGGTCACCCTCATCAAGAAGGGCTTTAAGGGCTACGGCTTCGGTGTTGCCCAAAGCCTTGAGATCGACGCGGATGGCTTCTCCACCGCCGCATGGCCCTGGGGCCACAACATCCGCGACGGTGTCAATGCCATCACCGGCAACCAGGTCATCACCGGCGATCTGCAGCTGAAGGCCATTGTGATCTTTGCCATCGTTTCCTTCCTGTTCATGATCGTGGCCCTCATGGCCCGCAAGGCCATCAAGGCCGAGAGAGCCAAGAAGTATGCCTACAAGCCCGCTCCGGCTCCTGCTGCCGCCGCTCCTGCGGCACAGCCGGTTGCGCAGCCCGTGGCCCAGCCTGTCTACACCGCTCCCGTGGTGGAGACGCCTGTGGTGGAGAAGGTCGTCGTGACCGAGCCCGTAGTGGAAAAGGTCGTCGTGAAGACGCCCGCTGAGATCGCTGCAGAGGCCGCCGCGAAGGCTGCCGCAGCCCAGGCTGCTGCCGATGCCGCCGCTGCGGAAGCTGCTGCCGCCCAGGCCGCTGCCGACGCCGCTGCTGCGGCTGCGCTGGATTGATGACCCGGCGCATCTGACATTGCCTGCAATACAGGCTCGTGCCTTTCGGGTTCCCGAATCATACAACTCGCCGATCGGCGCAAGAATGTTTTGCGAGCCGCCCATTCCCACCTCCACGGGAATGGGCGGTTTTTCTGCGTAAAAAGAACAGAGGCCCGGTGGGGCCTCTGTTCTTTTATCTGGTTGCCGAAGTGTTATCCCTGCTTCGGGATCACGCACACCACCATCCGGACGAACAGTTCCTTAATGAAGGGAACTTTCGTCAAAGGTGCCAGGAACCGCCGGAGGGGAAGCTCCCGGTAGTATTCGAAGCGGATGTTCTGCGCTTTGAAGATGCGTTTTGCCTTGCGGATGGTCATGTGGTTGATGTAGGTGAAGCGCTTTTTGCCGGTGCTGTCCGTGGAAAACCGCAGGGCCAGCCGCTCCTGCTCGTCCGGCAGACCCCGGACCAGCTCTTCATAGGCGGCGATCAGCTGCCGCTCCGTGAAGAAGAGCTGCACCCAGGGCATGTTGATTACGTCGGTCATGTGGGCGCCCAGCGGGTGATAGTAAGGCGGGAAGTTGATATAGACCTTTCCATCCTTGCTCAGCAGACGAAGCGCTTCCTTCAGCGCCAGCTCCGGCCGATCGACATGCTCGAAAAAGTCGTTCATGATGATGGTATCGAAGCTCTCGTCCGGGAAGGGAAGCTCATAGGCCGAGGCCAGAACGAAGGTGAACCGATCGCGCAGACCCAGCTCCTCCGCAAAGGACTCCGACTGCTCCTTGTACCGGGGCACCATGTCTACGCCGGTGACGTGTTCAGCGCCCAGACTTGCGTAGTAAAGACTCTTTCCGCCGGCGCCGCAGCCCATGTCCAGAACCCGCTTTCCGGCGAAGATGTTCCGCTGGGCGATGGCGTCACCGTAGCAGGCAATGGTGTCTCCGGCCTTTTCATACTCCCAGCGGGCGTAAGTCATGCGGCCGTCCATCTCCATGTTGAAGGGATGCTCGATGGGCGGGAAGATTTTATTGAAGAACTTGATGATTCGAGTGGAAATCAAAACAAAATGCCTCCGAAAATGAAGTGAGTGATGACACTCTGTGGCTTACTATATCAGAAAACACCTGCTCTGACAAGGAGAAAAATCCCCAAGGAAAGAGCGGGTGTTTTCATGGGCTCATTGATTCTGCGGCGTCAGGGCGCGCTTGACCAGCTCGCGGTAGAAGTAGCGCAGATCCTCTGCCTGCACGCTGCCGTTGATGCCGCCGATGAAGTCCAGATGGCTCCAGCTGTATTCCGGGAAGATGTTCCACACCCCGGGCTGGAAGCTCTCGGCGCCGGTTACGTCCCGATGGGCGTCATAGATTCGCGCGCCGGAATCGTCCAGATGATAGGGACAGTAGGCGGACACAGCGTTCACCATGCCGTCGTTTGGCTGCCAGCTCACGTCCAGCGTCTGGCTGGGTACGTAGAAGGTCTCGCCCGCGGCGGTGAAGCTGCCGGGACTCTGGCCCACGTAAGAGGCCATAAAGCCCGCCAGTGCTTTCAGTGTGGGGCTGATGGCGTCTACGGACTGTGCGCCGTAGTAGCAGAAATAATAGACGTCTGCCTGGAGCTGGAGCTCCCGGTTGATGGCGCAGGCCCGGTCCACGGTCATGTCGTTGAGGGCGTTGTCAAACTCACGCACCACATTGGCGTTGAAGTTGCCGGACTCTCCGTTGGAGATGGCGGAGCTGGCGTCGTTGCCGTCGGCGTAGACGGCGGTGGTGCCGTTGCTGGGCGCCGCGATGATGGAGATGGATTTCACATATCCCGTGTGCCCGCCGGTGAACAGGGGACTTGTGGCTTCGCCGGTAGCAGCCACCTCCGCTTCACGGCCGTCCACCAGGAAATCCAGCAGCAGGCGAATCGTGACGCCGCCGAAGCTGTGGCCCACCAGATGGATGGGATGCTCCACGTCCCAGGTGAAGCCCTCGATCAGCGGACGCCCGGCATAGTCCGTGCCGTATCGATTGTGTCCGCAGGCAGCGCTGTGAGCCGCGCCATAGTCTGTCAGGGTCCCGGTGATCTGGGCATACAGCTCGCAGGCCCGGTCCCAGGCGCTGGAGTCCGGCCCCACGGAGGCCATCCGGGCCACATAGCCCTGTTCATTCAGATCGTTTCCGATGTTTGCGGTGGTGAGGCCCCAGTAGGGCGTCCGCTCGTATTTCGCATCGTAGCTGCCCCAGCCGCTGTACCCGTGGACAAACACCACCGGCGCTGCGGCATCGGCCTTCTTCTTTCCGCAGCCGGAGAGCAGGGTCAGCGCCATGAGCATGGCCAGCGTCAGCGCAAGGATTCGCCGCATGTGTTGATTCGTGCCCATCGTTATCCCTCACAATCCCGTGTTTTTGTCTATTTTATCAGACAAAATGTGCTATTGCAACGCTTTTCGGAAGAAAAAGGGAATCATTGCACTTTTGTTTGTAATTCAGTATAATAGAGACAACCAAAACAACGGAGGGATTGCGATGGCAAAGACGAAAGGAAAACGCACCTTTGGGCGGGTGCTTCTTCACATTCTATTATGGTTGATTGTGATTCTGCTTCTGCTGGCGGCAGCGTTTTATGTGATTCCGCTGACGGAGAACGCTGACGCGACTGCCGTGGCGGGCAGCGAAAATTGGATGGTGACCCTGCCGGACGAACTCACACTGTCGGAGATCAACATCCCCGGCACCCATGACAGCGCCACGAAATACGTGCAGCTTGCGTTTTTCTCCAAGTGCCAGTCGAAAACCATCGGCGGACAGCTGGAGAGTGGCTACCGTTATCTGGACATCCGCCTGGGCGCGGAGGGTGACCGCCTGAAGCTCATGCACGGTTTCACCAATTGCAAGGTCGGCGCGCTGCCCTGGTCTCAGAATCTGTATCTGGAGGACGTGCTCTCGGACTGCTATGCATTTCTGCAGGCGAATCCCACCGAGACCATTCTCTTCGCCGTGAAGCAGGAGCACGGGGATGAGACTGCCGCGCAGTTTGAAGCGCTGCTGCAATCCTATCTGGACCAGAACCCCGACCGCTGGCTCCTGACGGACCACATGCCCACCCTGGGCGAGAGCCGTGGTAAGGTGGTGCTCCTGCGCCGCTGGGAAGGGAACCTCGGCATCCCGCTTCTCTGGGAGGACCAGGGCGGCAGCGAGGATGTAAGTCTGAATACCGTCAGCGCTGAGCAGGAGAACTATACTCTCTGGGTACAGGACCGCTTCTGCTACGGCGCCGAGGATAAATGGACGGCCTTCACCACCGGGATACTTGGCTCGAAGGCGGATTCAGAAAATGCTGCCATTCAGTTTCTCAGCACCAAGGGCACCTGGACCTATGGGCATCCCTATTCCTTTGCGAAGAAGCTGAATCCGTTGCTGCTGACCATGTCTTTGCCTGAGCACTCGGGCTGGATCGTGGTGGACTTCGCCAGCGCCGCACTGGCGGAGCACATCTATTCCCAAAACTTTTCCTGAATGGTTCATCATTCCGGTTGACGGGAAAGCCGAATCATGGTATACTGGATGCACCGAAAGGACTGACGGCTCACCACTGAAAGCCCTTCGGCAGCGATATTTGGAAACTTGACGGCAAGGAGCAATCCGAGCGGGAAATGTTCACCAAGGGGTTTCTATAACATTTTCAGGCTCCCTTGCCGTTGGCAGGGGAGCCTTTTTGCGTTCCCGGAATCCTGTTTGACGAAGAGGAAATCACTATGTTAAAGCTTGCAATTTACGGCAAAGGCGGCATCGGAAAATCCACCGTCACCAGCAACCTGGCGGCCGCCTTCGCCACCTTGGGAAAGCGCGTGATCCAGATCGGCTGCGACCCCAAGGCGGACAGCACCATCAACCTCCTGGGCGGCGAGCCGCTGCTCCCGGTGATGAATTATCTCCGGGAGAAGGACGAAGACCCGGAGACCCTGGAGGAGATCTCCCGCGTGGGCTTCGGCGGTGTTTTGTGCATCGAGACCGGCGGCCCCACGCCGGGCCTGGGCTGCGCGGGCCGGGGCATCATCGCCACCTTCCAGCTGCTGGAGGACTTGAAGCTCTTCGAGACCCACAAACCCGACGTGGTGCTCTACGACGTTCTGGGCGACGTGGTCTGCGGCGGCTTTGCGGCCCCCATTCGGGAGGGCTATGCCGAGAAGGTGCTGATCGTCACCTCCGGCGAGAAGATGGCGCTTTATGCTGCCAACAACATCAACAGTGCTGTGAAAAACTTCGCCGACCGCAGCTACGCCCGGGTGGAGGGCGTCATCCTGAACCATCGGAACGTGGAGCGGGAGACGGAGAAGGTGCAGGAGTTCTGCGATAAGAACGGTCTTCACATCGTGGCGGAGATCCCCCGCAGCGACGACATCATCCGGTTTGAGGATCAGGGCATGACCGTCATCGAGGGCGACCCGACCCTGCCCGTGAGCCAGAGCTTCTTGAATCTGGCCAGAAGCCTATTGGGAGAAAGCCTATGACGAACGCAAAGTATTATACTGCCGCGGAGCTGGCCTCCCACGGACTGGAGCATCTGCCGGACGAGCTGGTCTCCAGCCGGCACTTGATCTACAGCTCTCCGGCCACGCTGGCCTTCAACTCGCCAGGGGCCGAGGGCTTCGGCGTCAAGCGGGCGGGACTCGCCATCCCCGGCTCTGTGATGCTGCTGGTGGCTCCGGGCTGCTGCGGACGCAACACGTCTCTGGTCAGCGCCATGCCCGCCTACAAAGATCGATTCTTTTATCTGAATATGGACGAGACCGACGTGGTCACCGGCCGCCACCTGAAGAAAATCCCCCAGGCGGTGGAGGAGGTCGTGAACTGTCTGGAGAAGAAACCGTCCGTGGTCATGATCTGCATCACCTGCGTGGATGCCTTGCTGGGCACGGACATGGAGCGGGTCTGCCGCAAGGCCGAGGAGCGAGTGGGCTTACCCGTAAAGCCCTGCTATATGTACGCCCTGACCCGGGAAGGCCGCAAGCCGCCCATGGTGCATGTGCGCCAGAGTCTCTATTCGCTGCTGGAGCCCATGAAAAAACGGGGCACCTCCGTGAACTTCCTGGGATTCTTCGCACCGGTGATCGATGATTATGAGCTTTTTTGCTATCTGCGCTCCATCGGCGTCAAGACCATTCGGGAGATCTCCCGCTGTGTGAACTATGATGCCTTTCTCCACATGGCGGAGGCGAATTTTAATCTGGTTCTCCATCCGGAGGCCCGGATGGCGAGCTTGGACTTTGAACAGCGGCTGAAGATTCCCTCCATTGAGCTGACTCGGCTCTATCAGATCGAGAAGATTCGCAGCCAGTATCAGGCTCTGGGCCGCGTTCTGGGTGCGGAGTTTGACGATTCCGCGGACTACGATTCCGCGAAACAGGCCGTGGAAACTTTCGCGAATGCCCATCCCGGACTCCGGGTGGCCATCGGCGAGTGCATGAACGGCGATCCCTTCGAGCTGGCTTTGGCCCTGACGCAGTACGGCCTTCAGGTGACCGAGGTCTTCGGAACCATCTCCGGAGAAAACTTCGGCTATCTGGAGCGGCTGTCTGCCCTCAGTCCTGAGATGAGAATCTATTCCAACATGGAGCCCACCATGCTCTATTACGACGCCGCTGACTGCCCGGCAGAGCTGACCATCGGCAAAGACGCGGGCTACTATCACGCGGAATGTCCGAACCTCAGCTGGAACAGC
>CAMHRJ010000137.1 GCA_946187475.1 uncultured Clostridia bacterium
GGCGCGCTATGCAATCGGCGGCTGTGAGGTCTGTCTGCAGCCGCTGGAAGAGAGCAAAGTGGGCAGTTATTCTTTCCCCCGCACGTTGGTGACCTTCTCCGGCGAGGAGGAAGCGGTCGCATGCTTCCGCCGGCAATTCATGATCCGTTTTCTCACCCTGGGCGGATAAAACACCGCGGCGGTCCGCAATATGCGGGCCGTCGCGGTGTTTTTTTGCTCTATCGTCTTGGTGATCAGTCGTCCACACCGATCATCACGTTGCTGGCCTTGATGACCGCATAGGCTGTATCGCCGACCTTGAGGCCGAGTTCGCGGATCGAGGACATGGTGATGACCGAACTGATGATATTGCCATTGCCGAGATCAATCTTGACGATGCCGTTGACAGCGCCGTCCTGGATCTCCATGACGGTTCCCTTGAGCTGATTTCTTGCACTGAGCTTCATGTACAGGTTTCTCCTTTCTGTGCATATTCAATGCGCGTATTCTAACGCGGGCGCTCTCACGGTGCAAGCGGGGCGGAAAAGATCGTGCGAAATGAAGCGAAACGATATGAAATCATTTCACAAGTTGTTTCCCGACCTGCCCGCCAATCTTCGCGCCTTCCGCGGCCGCGGAGTCGGCAAGATCATGCACCCTGCTGCAGTTTCCGGCAAGGGAGAGCCAGGGCGCTTCCTCCAGGCCGCGTATCAGCTCCCGCTCCGGGACGAGGCCAATGGCCGTGACCAGTGTGTCGCAGGGGAGAAGCTCCCGTTCGCCGCTGTCAAGATCCTCAACCGTCACACCCGTGATGCGGGGCATACCATGGATTTCCCGGACCGTGCAGCGATAGCGGATCGGGATGTGATGCGCCTCGATGCAGCGGTGATAATTTCTGGCCAGGCCGCCGAAATGCGCTTCCTGCTCCAGCACAGCCAGCACCTGCTTCCCCTCCAGGGTGAAGCGCCGGGCCAGAATCATCCCCAGATCGCCGCTGCCCAGGATCACGATGCGATCGCCCAGCTGCCAATGATGGAGATTGATCATTTCCTGCGCCTGCCCGGCCGTAAACATACCGGCCGGGCGCGTCCCCGCAAGGGCGAGGGAGCCGACTGTACGCTCCCGGCTTCCCGTCGCCAGGATCAGCCTCTCAAAACGGATCTCTTCCAACCCGCCGCTGCCGGACAGGACAGCGGTCCTTTCTTTTGTCACGGCCAGGACTTCCCGTCCCGGCAGAAAGCGCACGCCTGTGCATGTCAGACGTTCCGCCAGTCTCTCCGCATAGGCGGGGCCGGTCAGCTCCTTTCCGAAGGCGGACAGGCCGAAGCCCTCATGGAGGCATTGCGGGAGAATGCCGCCCGGATAGGGCAGGCGGTCTGTCAGCACCACGTCCATGCAGTCGGCATCCCACGCAGCGCAGGCTGCGGAAATGCCCGCGGCCCCCGCGCCGATGATCAGCAGCTCAGTCCTTTCCATGGCTGCCCTCCAGGATCTCCGAGCCAGGGCCGTCCTTCCGGACAGCGGTAACGGGAACGCCCAGCGCCTCTGCCAGCAGTTCCATGACGGCGCGCTCGCAGCGGCTGCCCTGGCAGCGCCCCATACCGGCGCCGACGCGGCGTTTGACGCCGTCCACACTGACAGCGCCCCGCCGGATCGCCTCCAGGACCTCCGCCTTTGAGACGTCTTCGCAATGACAGAGGATCTCGCCATAGTCGGGGTTCTCCCGCACCAGCGCCGCGCGCTGGGAAAGCGGCAGATCCCGGACTCTGCGGATCCCCGTGCGATGCGGGTCAAAAGCCGGGTTTTCTTCCGCGCCCAGCTCTGCGGCGAGCCTGTCCGCCACATAGCGGCCCAGCTCGTCGGCGCAAGTCAGCCCCGGCGTCTTGACGCCGATCAGACTCCAGAAGGCGGGGCCGGGATGCTCGATCACAAAGCTGCCAATGCTGCTGCCGTCGACATTCTGCGGATTTGGACGCACAGAGGCAAAGGAACGGATCGTATCCTGTAAATTCAACCCGGGCAGAACAAGCGCGGCCCGTTCACAGACGAAGGAAAGCCCTTCTTCGCTCACGGCAAAGTCGACCTCGTTCTCCCGCTCCGAGGGGCCCAGCAGCAGGCTGCCCTCCAACGTGGGCACAACGCTCAGACCCTTGCCGCCGTCCTCGGGCTCATACTGGACGATATGGGTCGGTTTGTTTGCCGCCGCCCTGTCCAGGATCAGATAGTCCGCCGCGTCCGGGGCGATATGTACCGGGGTAGGAAACAGAAGTTCCTGTACCCTGTCTGCCGCGAGCCCCGCGCAATTGACCACGGCGCGGCAGGAGAAGGTCTCTCGATCAGTCTCGATCCGGTAGCCCTCTGCCGTCTTACGGATGCCCAGCACCCGAGTATTGAGGCAGAGCTCCGCGCCGTTTGCCGCTGCGTTTTCACAGGCGGCGATGCCCAGCTTCCAGGGGTTGACCGTCCCTGCCGTCGGCGCGTACAGGGCGGAAGTGACGCCTTCCGCAAGAACAGGCTCCATCTTTCGGGCCTCCTCGCCGGAGAGCAGCCTCAGCCCGGGCACGCCCATGGAAAGGCCGTTTTCATACTTCTTTTTCAGCACCGTGTCGGCTTTCTCACCATAGCTCACCATCAGGGAGCCGCAGCGGGAAAAGGGGACGTCCAGTTCCCGGCAGAGCGCGTCAAAACCGGCGTTGGCCCGCACAGTCATTTCCGCCTTCAGCGTGCCGGGCTTGTGGTCATAGCCGGGGTAGACGATGGCCGTGTTGGCGCGGGAGATGCCGGTACAGACATCCTCCCGCGCCTCCAAAAGCGCGATATGCAGTTTCCGGCGGCAGAGATTCCGCGCCGCAAAGCAGCCCAGCAGACCGCCGCCGATGACGACAACATCAAAATCCCACATCAGAACACGTCAATGATCTCGCCCGGGCGATCCAGCGTATAGCCGCCCATGGCCTCGATGCGCTCCCGGAACGCGTCGCTCTTGAGCGTGCGGATCAACTGTTTGACAAGGCCCGTGTTCCAGACGCTCTCCGGAATCAGCAGATCGTATTCCTCCACGCAGATGGGTAGGAAGTCCAGATCGTAGAGCCGGGCCGCAGAATAGATGCCCATGCCTGCGTCCGCGCTGCCTCCGGCGATCTGCACGGCTACGGCGTTATGGGTCACTTCCTCACGCTCATAACCATAGACCCGATCGGAGTCAACGCCCTCTTTCTGACACAGGTAGTCCGTCAGAATGCGGGTTCCGGAGCCCTTCTGCCGGTTCACATAGCGCACGCCCTCCTTGGAAATGTCCGCAAAGCGCTTGATCCCGAGGGGATTCCCCTTCTGCAGCATCAATCCCTGCTGACGCCCCACGCAGCGCACCAGATACACGCCGCCGTGAGGGAAATACTTTCGGATATATTTGCGGTTATATTCTCCCGTCTCCGTATCCAGCAGATGGATGCCAGCCGCGTGCGCCTCCCCCCGGCGGATCGCCATGATGCCTCCCATGGATCCCACGTGGGCCGAGGAGAGAAAGACGCGGTGATCCTCCCGGTGGATCAGATCCGTCACCTCATCCAGCAGCGGATCGTGGCTGCCGATGACGACCAGGGTATTCTTCAATTGGCCCTTGTCCTTCAGGAGCCGGACGCGGACCTCTTCGCCCGACGTGTAGCCTTCCGTACCCTGCGGTACCTCCAGCATGCCGTCCGCCTTCATGAAGGAGGAGACCACGCCGCTTCCCCGGGGCAGTGGGGAGGCCATCAGAGAATTGCCCACATAGCCCATGCGCAGGCGCACGTATTCCTGATACTTGAGGCCCGAGACCACCTGCCGCGTGAGCTTTGCGCGCGTGCGGCTGCCCTTGTCGTTTTCCCTGCCGTACCAGGCGTCGATCAGCGGCTGCAGGAATTCCTCGATCACGATGATGCCGGACACCGGATAGCCGGGGACGCCCAGAATGGGCCTGGCCCCACGAAAGCCCAGGATCGCTGGCTTGCCGGGCTTGATGGCGACGCCGTGATAAAGCACCTCGCCGATCTCCCGTACGGCGGCGGTGGAGTAGTCGTCCCGTCCGGCGGAGGAGCCGGCGTTAAGGATCACCATGTCGCACTCGTCGGCGGCTTTGGCGAGCATATCCCGGATGGCGTCAAAGCGATCCGGCACGATGGGATAGGTTTTGGGCTCCGCGCCCCAATCCTGCAGCATGGCGGAGAAGATGGAGGAATTGAATTCCAGAATGTCTCCGGGCTTGGGATCGGCGCAGGGCGGAATGATCTCGTCGCCGGTGGGGATGATGCCCACCACCGGGCGGCGAATGACCTCGAGCTCAAGCACACCGCCCGCGATCATGGCGCCGATGGCGGCGGGAGTGATCTCCATGAAGCTGGGCAGGATCATCTCCCCGGCACAGATATCCTCACCTATTTGCCGGATATGCTGCCAGGGCGCGGCAGCGGCGTGGATCGTGATGCTGCCGTCGTCGTTCTTGACGATATCCTCCACCATGATGACCGCGTCGCAGTCTTCGGGGATCGGATCGCCGGTGTCCACCACGACAAATTGGTTCTCCCGCAGGGTGACGGGCGTCGTCTCGGTGGCGCCGAAGCTGTCCCTTGCGCGCAGAGCCACGCCGTCCATGGCGCTGGCCGCGTAATGCGGCGCGTTGATCCTGGCGTAGACCGCGCGGGACGTGATGCGCCCGTATGACTCCTGCACGGAGACGGTTTCAAACTGCGTGCCGAAACCCTTGTCCTGCAGCGTCAGAAGGTATTCCTTCTTCGCCTGTTCCAGCGGTACGTTGGTCAAATACTCAAAGCCCATATACAATCCTTTCCTTGTAGGCTTCCCCTTCGTCAGAGAAAGCTCGTTCCGTTTCGCTTCCGGCAAGAGCCGAAAGCTGCACATTCACTTCCTCCCTCTTCCTCTCCAAAACAAAGCACAAGGCTTTGTTTTGGGTAAGGAAAAATAAGGTTCACCTCAATATAAGTACACCTGTACCTGCGCGCCCCTAGGGAGCCCCTCGCAGTCGCGCTCAATGATGAAATAGCCGTCCGCGCCAGCCAGCTGCGTGATCAGCCCGGACTTGGACCGGATTGGCGAGGCCATAAGCTTTCCGCCCTCCCGCCGCAGATGGCAGGCGTTGATCTGCTCCCGGCCATGGTTTGCGCCGAGGCTCTCGGTCAGCTCCGCCGTGACCGTAAAGTCTTCCTGCTTCCTTCCCATGAGCCGCCCCAGCAGCGGCAGGACGAAGAGCTGCGCCACAAAGCAGGCCGCCACCGGATGGCCGGGGAGGCCGATCAGGGGCTTGTTGCCCGTTTTTCCCAGAATGGTGGGCTTGCCCGGCTTGATGGCGATGCCGTGGAGCAGCAGCTCGCCCATACTCTCGATGATGCGGCAGGCCGCGTCCTTGACGCCCACGCTGCTGCCGCCGGAGAGGATCACGGCGTCGCACTCCTGTACGGCACGCTGCATCTTCCGCCGCAAAAGATCCTCATCGTCCACAACGATACCGTAGCCCATGACTTCCGCGCCGAAGGCTTCCAGCATGGCGGTGAGCAGCGGGGCATTCACATCCCGCACCTGGCCGGGTCCCGGCGTCTTGTCGGGCGGCACCAGCTCGTCCCCGGTGGAGATCACGCCCACCTTCACCCGGCGTGCCACGGGCACGCTTATTCTTCCGATGGCGGCCAGCGCGCCGATATCCTGGGCCGTCAGCACCCGTCCGGCGGGGAGGATCTCCTTGCCGGGGAACACGTCGTCCCCCCGGAAGATCAGATTCATCCCCGGCGCGCCGGGCTTCATGATGCCGACGGTGCCGTCTCCGTAGTCTTCGGTGTATTCGAGCATCACCGCACAGTCGGCGCCCTTGGGGATCGCGCCGCCGGTGGGCACATAGACGCAGCTGTCGCGGGAAAGCGCGAAGTCTGCCCCCTGTCCCATCAGCACCTCCCCGGCAAGGTTCAGGATCGCCGGGATCGCGTCGGAACAGCCAAAGGTATCCGCTGCCCGGCAGGCGTAGCCGTCCACAGTGGAGCGGTCGAAGTCCGGGACATATTCCTGCGCCGTGATCGGCTCGGACAGCACCCGGCCCATCGCAGCAGAAAGGGGGACGGACTCCGTTTGCCCCAACGGCTTGAATTCCTTCTCAATCAGCCGGAGGACCTCCTCCGGCGTCTTCACCTCAAGCATCTTTACACCTCCGAGACGATCTTGCCCATCTCCCGGTAGTCATTTCCCGTGAAATGGCGGATCTCTTTTTTGAAGGCCGCCGAACGCAGGATCTCCAGGATCG
>CAMHRJ010000138.1 GCA_946187475.1 uncultured Clostridia bacterium
ATAGGCGTTCATCTGCAAGCAGTTGTAGTCGTGGAAGCCCAGAGGCTTGTGCTGCCGCACCAGCCGGTTGAACTGAAAGCCTCGCTGTTCAATGAACTTCTTGCTCCGGGGGTGGCAGGAGTAGAGAATCGGCATGTTATACTTCTCGGCCATGGCGTTGACCGCGTTCATCAGCGAGAAGAAGTTGGCTTCCGTGTCGATGTTCTCTTCCCGGTGCGCGGAGAGCAGGATGTACTTGCCCTTTTCCAGTCCAAGCCGTGCGTGCACGTTGCTGGCCTCGATCTTTTCGAGATTTTTGTGCAGCACCTCCGCCATGGGGGAGCCGGTGACGTAGGTCCGCTCCTTGGGTACGCCCGCGGCGTTCAGATAGCGCCGGGCGTGCTCGGAGTAGCAGAGGTTCACATCGGCGGTCACGTCCACGATGCGGCGGTTGGTCTCCTCGGGCAGACACTCGTCGAAGCAGCGGTTGCCGGCCTCCATGTGGAAGATCGGGATGTGCAGACGCTTGGCTGCAATGACGCTGAGGCAGGAATTCGTGTCGCCCAGCACCAGCACGGCGTCGGGGCGTTCCTCGCACATGAGCTTGTAGGACGCGGAGATGATGTTGCCGATGGTCTCGCCCAGATCAGTGCCTACGGCGTTTAAGTAGAAATCCGGCGCCCGCAGTCCGAGATCGTCAAAGAAAACCTGATTCAGTTCGTAATCGTAGTTCTGTCCCGTGTGGACAAGAACCTGATTGAAATACTTGTCGCAGGCCTTGATGGTCTCGCTCAGGCGAATGATCTCCGGCCGCGTACCGATGATGGTCATGAGCTTCAGTTTTGCCATGCTCAAACCTCCTGAAAGAATGTGTCGGGATGCTGGGGGTCAAAGAGCTCGTTGGCCCACATGAGGGTCACGAGGTTCTCCGTTTCCGACAGGTTGATGATATTGTGGGTATATCCGGGCAGCATGTGCACCGCCTGAATCTGTTCGCCGGAAACCTCGAATTCGATGATTTCATCTGTGCCGATCTTCCGCTCCTGGATGAGGGCGTGACCGGAGACCACGATGAAGAACTCCCACTTGGTGTGGTGCCAGTGCTGGCCCTTGGTGATGCCGGGCCTGGAGATGTTCACGGAGAACTGACCGTTGTTCGCGGTTTTCAGCAGCTCTGTAAAGCTGCCGCGCTGGTCAACGTTCATCTTCAGCGGGAAGGCGACCTTCTCCTTCGGCAGATAGCTCAGGTAGGTGGAATAGAGCTTCTTGGCGAAGCTGCCGTTGGGAATCTCCGGCATGACCAGCGTGTCCGGCTGGCTGCGGAAGGTCTCGATCAGGTCCACGATCTCGCCCAGAGTCACGCTGTGGGTTACAGGAACGCAGCAGAAGTCGCCATCATGGTGCTCCTTTCCGCCGAGGGCGGAGAGCAGCTCCTGCACCACGTCGTCGATGTAGACCAGGGTAAGTCGGGTGTTCCGGTCGTTCACCTGAATGGGCAGATCGTTGGCACGATTGTGGCAGAAGGTGGCCACAGCGCTGTTATAGTTCGGGCGGCACCACTTGCCGAATACGTTGGGGAAGCGGTAGATCAACGTCTTTGCGCCGGTTTTCTTTCCATAGTCCCGCATGAGCTGCTCGCCGGCGCGCTTGCTTTCACCATAGGGATTGTCCAGCGCTGCCTGGGTGGAGCTGGAGATCATAACCGGGCAGGTGTTACCCGCGAGCTCCAGCAGCCCCAGCAGCGTGCCGGTGAAGTCCCGGTTGCCCTCCATGAATTCCGACTGTTCCTTGGGCCGGTTCACGCCCGCCAGATGGAACACGAAATCCGCGTCTGCGCAGTATTCCTTGAGTTCCGCCTCGGTGGTCTGCCGGGTGCAGCGGAAAATCTTGCCGATCTCCAGCTCGGGATGGGTACGGTCCTTACCGTCACGAATGTTTTCCAGCGCGCAGACCAGGTTCTTGCCCACAAAGCCGCCTGCGCCGGTAATGAGGATATTCATCGTTTTACTCCTTTGCCAGCTCGTCCCGGATGTAGGCGAGGGTCAGGAGCTTTTCCTTCACCTCATCCACGGTCATCAGCCGGGTGTTGGCGCTGGTGAACTCGGTCAGCGGATTGCGCTGGGCGTCGCCGTCCTTGAAGTACTTGTCATAGTTGAGATCACGCTGATCGGCAGGCACCCGATAGAAATCACCCAGGTCGATGGCGTGGGCGCATTCCTCATTGGTGAGCAGGGTTTCATACATCTTCTCGCCGTGGCGGATGCCGATGACCTTCACCGGGATTTTGTCCTCCGGGTCGAAGAGTGCCTTGGTGGCCAGGGCCAGGGTCTCGATGGTGCAGGCGGGGGCCTTCTGCACCAGAATGTCGCCGCTCTCTCCGTTTTCAAAAGCGAAGAGCACCAGATCGACGGCCTCCTCCAGACTCATGACAAAGCGGGTCATGGTGGGCTCCGTGATGGTGATGGGCTCGCCCTTGCGGATCTGGTCGATCCACAGGGGCACCACGCTGCCTCTGGAGCAGAGCACGTTGCCATAGCGGGTGCAGCAGATCTTGGTATGCTTGGTGGTGCGGGCCTTGGCCACGGCCACCTTCTCCATCATGGCCTTGCTGGTGCCCATGGCATTCACAGGATAGGCGGCCTTGTCGGTGGAGAGGCAGATGACGCTGCGCACACCGCACTCGATCGCTGCGGTGAGCATGTTGTCCGTACCAAAGACGTTGGTCTTTACGGCCTCCAGCGGGAAAAACTCGCAGCTGGGCACCTGCTTCAGAGCGGCTGCGTGGAAGATGTAGTCCACGCCGTACATGGCGTTTTTCAGACTCTGGAGGTCCCGCACATCGCCGATGAAGAATCTCAGCTTTTCAGATGCCTCCGGATGACTCGCCTGATATTCGTGGCGCATATCATCCTGCTTTTTCTCGTCACGGGAGAAAATACGAATCTCGCCGATGTCGGTTTCCAGAAAGCGATTCAGAACCGCGTTGCCGAAGGAACCGGTGCCGCCGGTGATGAGCAAAGTCTTGCCGGAAAAAGATGTTTCAATCATTCAGAATCTTCCTTTTCATTGTATCATAATAAACCAAACTAAATAATAACACAGTTCATAGGATTCCGCAAGTTCGGGAACGTCATCTTTTTTCATGAATTGCTCTGTTTTGCATCCATTTTTTGAATCACACGATGCAGCGTTTGGTTGACGTTTCAGACTGGATATGTTAATATCATAATTTAGATGATTACCTCAAAAGGGGATAACGAAATGTATAAAAACGGAATGAAACGCGCTCTGGACTGCATCATTGCGGCGCCGGTTCTGATTGTCGGCGCAATTCCCATGGCGCTGGTCGCAGGGGCGATCAAGCTGGACTCTCCCGGCCCGGTGCTTTTCAAGCAGGACCGCATCGGCAAGGACGGAAAGGTCTTTCAAATCCTGAAGTTTCGCAGCATGACCGTCGGCGCGGAGCACACCGGCTCCGGCGTCTACTCCGGCAAGGGCGACGCCCGCGTGACCCGCGTGGGCAAGATCATCCGCGCCACCAGCATCGATGAGCTTCCGCAGCTCATCAACATCCTCCGGGGCGACATGGCGCTCATCGGCCCGCGTCCGCCCCTGACGTATCACCCATGGCCCTACGAGGAATACACCGATGAGCAGAAACGCATGTTCGAAGTGCGCCCCGGCATTACCGGCTGGGCGCAGGTGCACGGCCGCAAGGACGTGGAGTGGCACAAGCGCATCGAGCTGAACGTCTGGTATGTGGACCATGTATCCTTCTGGCTGGATACGAAGATCTTCTTCATGACGATCTTCAAGGTGCTCACCAATGCCGACAATGAAAACGTAGGCGAAACGCTCAAGAAGGACTGACCATGGCACTGAAACTCATGTACATCACCAACGAGCCGGATGTGGCGCGCATTGCGGAGGACGCAGGCGTGGACCGCATCTGGGTCGATCTGGAGTATATCGGCAAATCCAAGCGGCAGGGCGGGATGGATACTGTCCAGTCCCACCACACCATTGATGACATCCGCACCATCCGCAAAGCGGTCACGAAATCGCAGGTGCTGGTCCGCGTGAATTCCATCCACGGTGCAGCGGCGGCGTATGGAAGCTCCGAGCAGGAGATTCAAGATGTCATCGATGCCGGCGCGGACGTGGTCATGCTGCCGTACTTCAAAACGGTGGAGGAGGTCTCGACCTTCCTTCGGCTGGTGGACGGACGCGCCCGGACCCAACTGCTGCTGGAAACGCCGGAGTCCGTGGAGATCGTGGACGAGATCCTGCGTCTGCCCGGCGTGGACGAAATCCACATCGGTCTGAATGACCTGAGCCTGGGCTACGGGATGAAGTTCATGTTCCAGCTGCTTGCCGATGGGACGGTGGAGCGGCTCTGCGGCAAATTCCGCGCCGCGGGCATCCCGTATGGCTTTGGCGGCATCGCCGCGCTGGGCAAGGGCGCGCTCCCGGCAGAGCGCGTGATTGCGGAGCATTATCGTTTGGGCTCCACCTGCGCGATCCTGTCCCGCAGCTTTTGCAATACCGGCATCATTACCGACCGAAACGAAATCCGTGAAGTTTTCCAAACCGGCGTGAGCGCCATCCGAGCTTACGAGGCGAAGTGTGCCGCCGGTGAGATTGACTTTGAGACCAACCAGGCGGCTGTCTGCACCTGTGTGCAGACGGTCTGCGATGCCCTTGCGGCAAAGGAGCAGGCATGAAGCTTTTGGTGACCGGCACATGGCCGGATGCGCGATCTCAGCTGGAGCGGCTGCGCGCACTGGGACATGAGGTCCTGTTCCTCCAGCAGGAGAAGGACGCTCTGCCATGCGACGCCGCGTGGCCCGAGGGTATCATCTGCAATGGCCTCTTTCTGCACCATCCCCTGGAGACATTCACGAGCCTGCGTTACATCCAGCTCACCAGCGCCGGATTTGACCGGGTGCCCATGGACGAAGTTCGCTCACGTGGCATTGCTATTCATAACGCCCGGGGCGTTTACAGCATTCCCATGGCGGAGCATGCCCTTTGGGGCGTTTTGAGTTTGTACCATCAGGCGGCGTTTTTCCTGAAAAACCAGGCGGACACCAGATGGGAAAAGCACCGCGGTCTGCGGGAGCTGGCAGGGAAGACCGTTTGCGTGCTCGGCACCGGCAGCGTCGGAACTGCGTGCGCCAGACGCTTTCGCGCCTTTGACTGCCGCGTGATTGGCGTCAACCGCACCCTGCGGGAGAATCCCGCCTTTGACGTCATCGAACCCATGGACCGGCTGGAGGAGGCGCTCTCCGCCTCCGATGTTGTGGTCCTCACGCTGCCGTTGACCGAGGCGACGCGCGGCCTCATGAATGCCGAGCGGCTTTCCAGGATGAAACCCGGCGCGGTGCTCGTCAATATCGCCCGCGGCGCGCTTGTAGATACGTCTGCGCTCATCGACGCTCTGCAAAACCATCTGGGAGGCGCGGTGCTGGACGTGTTTGACCAGGAACCGCTCCCGGCCGACAGCCCGCTTTGGCGGCTGGAAAACGTCATCGTCTCGCCGCATAACAGCTTTGTGGGCGACGGCAACGCCGAACGCCTGAACGATTTGATCCTGAAGAACCTGCGGGATAACTCTGGAGGAACCCAACCATGAAAATCATGTTTGAACAGGAGCGCAAGCTCGTCACCGGCATCCTGACCACGGCCCATTTCCCTGCCGAGGACGCGGACACCATCAGCAAGGTCATCACCCACTCGGACTTCACCGGCGTCTATTCCCATGGCCTGTCCCGTCTGACCCGGTACATCCGTCAGATCGAGGTGGGCGTGCTGAATCCCACCCCGGACTTCAAGACCGTCCTGGACGACGATACCCTCCTGGTGGTGGACGGCGACAACGGCTCCGGCATCGTCAGCGTGAACAAGGCCTATGACCAGGCACTGGAAAAGGCCAGGAAGTTCGGCGTGGGCATCGCCACCGGCCGGCACAACGCCAACATCGGCTGCGGCTCCTATTACGGCTGGCGGGCCGCCGAGGACGAGATGATCTGCGTCCTCTGCTGCAACACCTACGCCTTCTCCGCGCCCTACGGCGGTGCCGACCGCATGATCGGCACGAACCCCATCATCGTCTCGATTCCCACGGGGGAGGAGTACCCCATGGTGCTGGACATCTCCACCACCAACGTGGCCATGGGC
>CAMHRJ010000139.1 GCA_946187475.1 uncultured Clostridia bacterium
TCTGCTTTGCAATACTTACCTTTTTTTCGAAATCTCCGCATAATAATAGTAGAGGGATATAGCAAGACAGCGTTTTATCATGAAAAAGAGTCCCAAAGAATTGCCTTGACCGGCAGATCCTTTGTGTCTCATCCCATTACCGTCCGCCTTCGTCATGCATAATATGGAAATGCAGGTTCCGCCTTTCAAGACGGAATCTGCATTTTTGTGCCTTTTTATGTGGGTGCTTTTGTCTCAGCAAATGTGATTTCCGCATCGCTTTCTTCGCCGAGCTCGCGGTAAACTCTGGCGATCACGATGACTGTCAAAAGAAAGGTCAGCACGTCCGCCGTCGGGAAGGAATAAAGGATGCCGTCTAACCCGAAGAACCGAGGCAGCAGGATCGGAAGAAAGACACCGAAAAGGATCTCTCGAATCATGGACAGCGCCATGGACGGGACGGCTTTCCCCAGCGCCTGCAAATTGATGAACGTGCCCTTGTTGACCATGGCCAGCACCATCATGCACAGGTAGATACGGAAACAGCGAACAGCAAAGGCAGTGTAATAGGCACTCTCGTTGCCTGCGCCGAAGATGCCGATCAGCTGACGCGGCAAAAGCTCCACGATCAGCAAGGCAATGAAGCCGACAGCGGCTTCCCATCCCAACAGCATGGTAAACAAGCCCTTTGCCCGATCCTTGCGCCCGGCTCCAATATTGTAGCCGACCACTGGAATGCAGCCGGCCGCGAGACCGACGGAGATCGGGATCGCAAACGGAAAGGTGAAAATGATCATCATGTCCTGCAGCGCATCCAGACCGCCCAGCGAGCATAAGAGCTGCTGCGATGAATGCCAGCGCCGCTGCGCTCGCCGCAGCAGTCGAAGCAGAAGGAACGGAAAATGCTTGCTATTCCGACAGGGCAATGCGCGTCTCCTTCGCGTCAAAGCGTTCCTTATCCTTCATAAACTCGAACGATTCGTATCCGTCCATGTCCCTGGCAGTCAGTGCAGGAGGTCAGTCGAGCAGTTCCTCCGTGAACAGCAGGGAACAAATTCGTTCCAGATCCTCCAGTACCTTTTGCTCCGGGATGCGCTCATTATACAGGCTCTCCGTGAAGACCTCAATGATGCCGCTGGCATAGAAGCTGGCCAACAGGTTTTTTGATACGACGAGCGATTTGCCGGTTTGCTGCTCCAGCTTGTTCAGCTCCTCGACCAGAGGGGCTTTTATATTGTCCTTCATCATATCGCGCAGCATCCATGCGGATTGGCTGGAGATGTTTTTCTCCCAAATAAAACGATTGTCGCGCAGGTATTGATACAGCGTCTTCACCACACGCAGTCGAAACGAGAGAAAATCATCGTCCGCCGCTGCGGACAGCCCCTCAATGCGCTCCTTTCGAAGAGAGATATAATATCGAAAAAAGGCATATTTATCCTCAAAGTGAGAATAAAACGTGTTTCGTCCAACCGACGCCCGCGCGCAGAGCTCATGCACCGTGAGATCATCCAAAGTCTTCTCCTTCATGAGCTCCTCGAATGCGCGGATCAGAGCATCGTAGGTTTTTTTTCGTTTTAAATCCATATTCTCGCTCATGGTTCCTCTCCTTGCCGCACACAACGACGCGTGATCGCCGAATATCAGACCGTTTAGATGATTTTGTCAAAACAAAAAAGCATTTTTGTCCCGTAATGAACATTTTAACACGAATGGACGTTGAAATCCAGTTTTTTGGATTTTATTGTTTTCTCAATCCAATCACGAATAGGGGGAAGGCAAGCCATGAGAGATTTGAAGCATTTGGCATATTTTGAAGAGCTTCTGCGCGAAGCGAACAACGCCCTCTGCCGTCAGGCGTGCGCGGAGGGGAAGCTGGCCTTGGCCTATAACTGCTCTTACATCCCCGAACCGCTTCTGGATGTGGAGGGGTGCTTCGGCGTCCGGCTGCGCGCGCCAGGCTGCACCAACCCGGATCTGGCCACGTACTACATGACCAACCGTTCCTGCTCCTATTCCAGAAGCATTTTGGAGCGCGCGTTTGAAGGCGGCTACAACTTCATCTCCGCGCTGATCGGGCAGGAATGCTGCACCACGATGAACCGCATGGAGCAGTATTTCGAATATTGCGAGCTGATTCCGAACGACCGCTTTCTGTTCGCCTGCATCGACATGCCAATCAAAAAGGGCGCGTGGTACGGCGGATATTTCCGCCGCCAGCTGGAGCAAAAGGTCGTCCAGCCGCTGACAGAGCGCTTCGGCATCGACTTTTCCGAGCAGCGCCTGCGCGAGGCAATCGAGCGGCACAACGAGCTCTGCCGCATCATCACCGAGATCGGCAATCTGCGCAAGGCAGAAAACCCGGTCATCACGGGGTATGAGTTTCATGTGATCCAACTGGTCAGTCTGGTCTGCCCGAAGTATCTGATCTTAGACCTGCTACGGGAGACGCTGGAGGAGCTGAACACGCGCGAGCCGGAAACGAAGCCGTGGTTCCGCGCGCGGGTCATGATGGTCGGCTCCGAGATCGACGATCCGACGCTGACCAAGCTGGTGGAGATGTGCGGCGCGATGGTCGTGGCCGACCGCTATTGCTTCGGCTCTCTGCCCGGCCGCGAGCCCATCGAGATTCAGCCGGGACAGGACGCGCTGGAGGCCATCGCGCAGCACTACATGCTGCACAACGAATGTCCGCGCCCCATGGGCACGGAGGCCACCGTCGGCCGGCGGGAATATATGTATGCGCTGGCGCAGGACTATCGCGCGGAGGGCATCATTCTGGAAAACATGAAGTTCTGCGAATACTGGGGCTATGAACGGGCAATCGCCGGAAAGTGGCTCTCGGAGGGTCATATGCTGCCCGGCGCTTTTCCGACCTGCCAGATCGAGACCGACTATACCAACGGCTCCAGCGGACAGCTACGAACGCGGTTCCAGGCATTCGTCGAATCGCTGGAGATCAAGCGAATCCAGGCTGCCGCAGGCAAGGAGTAAGGGGGAACAACGCGATGTGGAAACGAAAAATCGGCCTGAAGGAGCAGTACGGCACCATCGGGCATTTTCTTAAGGGTGACGAGGCGTGCCATTATCTTGGGCAGCGTTACATCGAGGGCACGAACTTCTACGCGCGCCGGGAGTGGCGCGGCGTGCGGGACACCTCCTTTGCCTTTGCGCATTGGTTGAAGCTCTGGGTCAAGATGGCGGGACTGGTTGCGCGCAATCCCGTTCGTCTGGCGCGGGCGTTCTGGAAATATCGCTGGCTGAGCGCCTATCTCGGCACGCCGATGATGGTTGACCGCTGGCTGGAGGGCGACCGCGGCATGGCCCTGCGGGCGGATACCGCAGCCGTGGAGTGCATGATCGACGACACGGTCAGCGCGCTGTGGAAAATGATTCGCGCCGACCGCACCTTCGGCGAGACGAAGTGGACCGATACGACGATCACATTTGATTATACGCTGGCAAAGCATATCATCTATGGCTTTCCCGGCATCGAGGCCATGAACATCCCGCAATACTGCGCGTTCATGATGCCGCTGCTGCGCAAGCAGCTCGGCTGCTACTATATCGACCAGGCCATCTCCTGCGGCATCCCCGGCGAGATGTGCACCCTTCCCCTGCTGGAAACCGGCGTGGCCGTGGAGGACGAGTATCCCGATTTCGGCAACTGCTGGCTGACGACCAACACCCCATGCGACGCAAACATGATGGACAACAACGCCATGTGGCGTGCGATCTCCAACGACGGGCAAAAGGCCGTGCATCCCTTCACGACGCCGATGATGTATGACGACCCGACGACGCGGGAGCTCGGCGTGCACGAGATTTACGAAGCGATCCACTTCCTGGAGGACCAGCTCGGCCGCCCCTTCAACTGGGACACGTTCAAGAAGCATCTGGAGCATACCAACGAATTCAACCGCGGTTCCCACGAGCGATGGGACATTTACGCCACCACCAACAACGGCGCACTGAACCCGGTCGTGCAGGGCATGTGGCGCATCTACTTCTACCAGCAGGGCGGCAACAAATATTTCCTCCGCTCCAACAAAAAGATCCTGCGCATCTTCGAAAAATGCGTGCGCAGGAACATCCAGCCATTCACCCACGTGCGCCACCGCGCGCTCGCGTGGTCGTGCGGCTCGACATACAACGCCAATGTGATTCTCTGGCTCTATAACTGCTGGGGCATCCTGACTGTGATCAACATGGACTCGCTGACCGGACACAATCTGGTGGACACCTCGGACGAGGCGCTGATGATGGCGGATCTGGCCGACTGGTACGCGAGAACGCCGATGCGCACGCACACCGTGGGCGGGAACCGCCACCTGATGCAGATGTGGGAGACAGCGGAAAAATTCAACTGCGATACGATCATCATGTATGACGACATCGGCTGCAAGGGTATGGCCGGCGCACAGGGACTGTTGGAGGAGGAAATGCGCAGACACAGCGACCGCTTCCACATCATCTGGTTACCGCATTCGCTCATGGACTGCCGCATCGTACCGAGCAGCGAAGGGCGAAAGGCCGTGAACCAATACATGCAGAACGTGCTCCACGAGGAGCCGGTCGATCCCACGCTGGTGGATTTCGACGATGAATTGGGCTGGTAAGGAGGCAGAAGCGAATGAAGCTGATTGCAAAAATGCTGGGCGCAGTCGGCGCGGCCACTGCGCTGCTGTTCGCGGTATATTATTTCAATCTGGACATGAAGCTGATCAGAGGCGTGGTGGTTCCCCTGCTGGATCGCCACCATGACAGCGTCAAGCGCGAACACGTCCTGTAAACGGGAGGCAGACAACATGCTGGTAAACGAAAACATCGTCCCCAGGCCGCTTTCCAGAGAGGAAGCGGAAAACCGAAAACATGGAATCTACGACAGCTTTGCAAACTATCTGGTGTTCTGCCCGAATTGTCAGACGATGATGAAGACAAACATGTATCTGCAAAGCGCGGAGATCTATCTCGCAAAGCTGCAGGCGGACGGCACAATCTGCCCGCACTGCGGCGCGAAGGAATGGAAGCTGGGCTATCCCATGGGAACCAAGACCGGCTTTGTAAAAAGCACCTGAAAGACCAAAGGAGGAATCAGACATGACGGAACACATGGAAGGACGCGGAAAAATCCACTTTATGGGCACGCATGAGCTGCAGCTGTCCGGCGATCTCGCCTGGTCGGAGGACGGCGAAACCGCAGCCGTGACCGGCTGCGGGAAGATGAAGATGGTGAAGTGGCTGACCTATCCGTTTTCCGAGGATATGACGGCGAAAAAAACGGGCGGCGACGGTTCGTTCCAATGCACGGGCGGTCTGAAAAGCCAGTTCGGCAACGGCTCGCTGAATGCTGAGATTGATATTCATGCAGACAACACTTTTTCCGGCCACATTGATCTGGGCAAAGGGATATCTCTGCCGTTTGAAGGAACCAGAACAGACTGAGAATCCGCTGCAGATCCGTGAACGGGCGCGTCATTTTGCAACGCGCCCCAACAAGTGCTGACCCCTCTGGGGTCTGAGCAATCCAAGAGTTCACAAGCCTTTTGCTGTTTTTGTCGTTTGCGCCTTGTTAATCGTCGTGGTGGCCGCATCCGCCGTGATGACCGCAGTCGTGACCCTCGCCGTGATGATGGCCGTGATGACCGCAATCGTGGTCCTCGCCGTGATGATGACCGTGGTGGTCACACTTTGCGTCGGGATCGAACTGCAGACTGCCTTGCGCGAGCGCCAGCGCCGCTGCGTCCGCAGAGCCGGTCACGCCCCCGTAGAGCGTGATGCCTGCTTCCGCAAGTGCGTTGCGCGCGCCCATGCCGATGCCGCCGCAGATCAGCGCATCCGCCTGCGCCGTCTTCAGGAAACCGGCGAGCGCACCGTGTCCGCTGCCGTTCGTGTCCACGATCTGCTCGCCGACGATCTTGCCGTTGGCCACATCATAGAGCTTGAACTGCTCCGTGTGGCCGAAATGCTGAAAGATCTCTCCGTTTTCATAGGTGACTGCGATTCTCATATGATTCGTTCCTTTCTGTGAGATGTTCGGTACGCTCTGTCCGTGAAGCTGATAGCTGCCGCCGCGCAGCTGCAGCCGTTTGCCGTCCACCAGCGCCTCCGC
>CAMHRJ010000140.1 GCA_946187475.1 uncultured Clostridia bacterium
GATGGCGAGGCCGCCGCTGTACACCGCCCCGGTGCGCTTACACCAGAGCCGCAGGGTGTTGAAGAGGTTCCGCAGCTGGCGGCTTTCGTAAAGGCCCATGTTGGTCACGGCGCAGATGCGCTTTCCCGCCATGCCGCCCACGGCCTCCAGCCGCTCCAGCAGCCGCAGCAGCTGGGCCGGCGGGCCGTCCACATAGAGTCCCGCGCCCAGGACGATGGTTTCCGCCGTCAGGAGCTTTGCGATCAGCGTGTCCGGGTCCCGGAGATGCTGCGCCAGGTCCAGCCGCTCGTAAGGTGTTTTGAGCTGCTCTGCCAGCCAGCCCAGGAACATGGCGGAATTGGCCTGCTTGCCCCGGGAGCTGCAGTTGAGCAGGACGGTTTTCTCCGCCGCCGCAGGCTCCGGCGCAGGCGAATCCTCCGTGGGGACTTCCAGTTTCTCAAAGGTAACTTCCTTCACCCGGCCCCGCAGGTTGCGGCTCATGGCCTCGGCGTACTCTGCCGCCTGGGCCCGCTCCGCCGGGGTGCCGGAGTCGCTGTAGAACCGGAAGGAGACGGTTTTCACCTCATCATAGCGCCGCCGGTGGTGCATCTCGCCATGGGCGATCTCGAAATAGGGCAGTACATAGCCGATGCTGCGGTCCAGCACGTTTTTCACGCTGCCGCTGACGCAGCCGTAGCGCAGGCGGCTGAAAAAGACTACCTCTTCCGCCCGATGGAGCCGGACGGGCATGTCTCCGAAGCCGTCGCGCTGGACGCACCAGCCCGGGGTCTTGACCCAGCAGGTGAAGCAGCCGATGCAGGGCCGGGTACATTCCAGGGCAGGAACAACGTCCCAGTCGGCGTATTCTGCGGCGTATTTCGCCCACAGCTCATCGGGCAGATCATGGATGACCAGCTTCATGCTTCCTCTCCCTCCTGTCCCGGACGGACGAAGCGGATTTTGCACACGTCGTCCCCGTGGGCGATGGTGGCGGGCAGGTCCAGTCGGCAGCCGAAGCTCTCGGCGATGCCCCGGTCGCCGCACATGGCGTGGTCGCAGAGCAGGGCGATCTCCGCGTCGGAGCATCCCTGCTTCTGCCAGGCCTTCACCAGCGGGCAGTAGTGGAAATCGATGCTGAGATGGTCGTCGTCGCAGCGCTGGATGTCCATCTCAAAGACCCACTGGGCGAACTTGGAAAACAGCGTTTTTCTCAGGCCCTTCAGGGAGCTTCCGCCGCCGGCCTTCCGGCGCAGGCTGCCGCCCTGATAGACGCCGCAGCGGTGGATGGCCGCGGGGGCGTAATCCTCCGGGTCCAGGCCCTTCTTTTTGGCCTCGTCGCAGAGCAGATACATCCACAGCGCCCGATGCTCCAGCTGCTCGCGGATGGCCACGATGAGGGGATTTTTGATGCGGGGTTCGTTTTTGATGCTGCTCATGGGATCGCTCCTTTCAGGCTTTCGCCAGTTCATAGCTCTCCGCTACGCGCCGGAAGAGCTCTTCGTCCGGTACCCGCCCGTCCAGGACGAGGGTGTACCAGCTTTTCTTGTTCATGTGCCAGCCGGGGTAATAGTGTTCCCGGGTGAGCAGTTCTTCCCGCCGGGTGGGGTCCATCCGGAGATCCACGATCTCCAGGATCGCGTCCGTGTCCAGACCGATCTTCCGCCCGGACACCGTCATGACGACGGCGTACCATTTTTCCGTGTCCTGCCGGCGGAGGATGGCGTTGTCCGGGAACTTGGGCCAGAGGAATTCCAGCCGGTCTCCGTGCGCTTCCCGGGCGTGGCGGGCCAGCCGCTCCACCTGGGGAAAGCGGAACACCGACGGCTCCCAGCACCGCTCCGCCACGTCGGCGAGGACGGTCTCAATGGCGCCGCGCACCTCTCCCACGAAGCTGCCCGCGGCGCTGGTCTTGTAGAGCGTGTAGGGTTCGCCGGTCTCCACCTCCGTCAGGTCCGTGTCCACGGCGCCCTCCGGGGTAATTTGGATCCGCAGACGGAAGTCTCCGTTCAGGATCGGCGTCTCGTAGGTGAGGTTTTCCGAAAAACCGTAATCCAGGAGCTTTTCGGGGATGGGCTTTTTGCGGAGAAACAGGTCTTCAAACATGGCTTTGCTCCAATTCCAAAGTGTTTCGCCGGTTCAGCTCCTGCTCGATCCGGTTCAGGGTATCGAAAAACCGGTGGGTGGCCACCGCCGGGCCGAAGAGCAGCACGCCGAAGGTGTTCCAGCCGAACATGTGCCGCCAGGAGGTGTAGGGCCCGGGGAGATTCAGCTCCACGGCCTTGGCCTTCAGCTCCTCGGCGATCCGTGCCATCCAGACCAGGGTGTAGAGGAACAGCGTCGGCACCCCCAGCAGATAGGCCTTCCAGTATTTCATGGTCTCGTGGCCGAGGATCTCGTCCAGCTCGACCTGGAGCCCGTCCAGGGGCATGTAGCACAGGAAGAAGATCCCGGCGGTAAAAAAGTCGATGAAGCCCAGCAGAAACCCCGGGCGGTTGGTGTGGTGATAGTACATAGGGTCACGGTCCCATTCGTTTAAAATGTGGATTTATCAGGTAGTGTGGAGTGTGGAGAGTGGAGAGTGGAGTGTGGAGTGTGGAGTGTGGAGTGTGGAGTGTGGAGTTGAAAGGAATCGCCTGCGGCGATCATTCATACAATGCGCTTTTTCAATCGTTTGCGCAGCAAACACTTTTAAACTCCTAACTCCTAACTCCACACTGGTTTATAAGCTCCAAGTTACCTGTATCATACCACAAAACAATAGCAGCGGCAATTCCTTTGCTTTTGGGTCAGAATCTTAATCAGAATCTTAAATAAAGATAATAATTGTATCCAGCATTATCCTATATATGGAATATGTTATTCTTGTGCCAAAGATTGGAGCGGTGCGGCCGCTCCTTCTAAACGGAAGGAGAATTCCCATGCACAAATTCCGCAAACTTCTGACCCTGCTGCTGGCGCTGACGATGGTCCTCGGCATCCTCTGCGTCCCGGGTCTGGCTTACGGCAAGGATGTTTACAACATCAACAAGTACGTTGCCTTCGGCGACAGCGTCGCCTCCGGCATGAACAACGAGGGCGGTCCGCTCAAGGTGCAGACCGGTACAGACGCAGAAGGCAACCCCGTCTATACCGAGCTTCTCGGTACCACGGACTTCGGCTATGTGGCCCGCGTGGCCAGAGGCGTTGGCCTGGACGTGAATGACGGCGCCATCAGCTGGTCCCACACCGGCATGCGCGTGAAGGATATCCTCCACGAGATCAAGGCCGACGCTGTGGACTACGAGGGCGATGAGTATTATCCCTATGTGTTCAAGACTACCGGCTATGACGAATACCGCGAAACCATCCGTCAGGACATCCGCGAGGCGGACCTCATCACCCTGAACGTGGGCTCCAACGACATCTTCACCAGTCCTCTGACCTATGCCGCGGTGGAATACGCCACCCGCGTGGCCGAGGGTGAGGATGTGGCCTCCCAGGGCCTGATCGGGAAGCTCAACAAGCTGCTGCCCAGCCTGGCTGACGCCACCGCTGACACCACCAGTGAGATGGGCATTTTCGGTTCGCTGCTGAATCCGGCGTACTCCGGTCTGATGGAGATCTTTCTCCAGAAGAGCTTTGAGGGTTATTACAATCTGAAGCAGACCTATCCCCTGCTGCTGCAGGAGCTGCGGGAGCTGAATCCCACGGCCCAGATCATCACCATCGGCGTCTTCAACCCCATGCACGCGCTGAGTCTCACCGGCAGCAGTCTCATCACCTTTGGTGAGATCGCGGACAGCGTCCTCTTCCCGCTCAACAGCTTCATCGCCCGCACCAGCGCCAAGTACGGCTGCACCTACGTGGACGTGGTGGACGTGGAGACCGACAGCTCCGTACACCCGACCATGGACGGCTATGAGGACATGACCAACCGCATCCTGGCCAAGATCCATCCCATCTCGGAGTTCAAGGACATTTCCCTCCTGAGCCCTGAGTTCCAGAAGGCCATCCAGTGGTCCGTGAACACCCGCATCGCCTACGGCACCGGCGAGGGCACCTTCAGCCCCAGCAAGACCGTGAACCGCGCCGAGATGCTCACCTATCTGTGGCGTCTGGCCGGCGAGCCCAAGGTGGAGTCCAGCGCCTCCTTCGCGGACGTGAAGGACAGTGACTACTTCGCCGAGGCCGTTGCCTGGGCCACCGAGCTCGGCATCACCAAGGGCACCACTGCCCTCACCTTCTCCCCCTATCTCACCTGCACCCGCGCTCAGATCGTGACCTTCCTGTATCGCTACGATCAGGCCACCAATCCCGATGCGGCGGAGGCCGGCAGCTTTGCCGGATTCCGGGATGTGGGTCTCGGCGCCTACTTCGGCGCGCCCGTCTCCTGGGCCGTCAAGACCGGCATCACCAAGGGCATCAGCTCCGTTCTCTTCGGACCTCTGGAGCCCTGCACCCGCGCCCAGGCTGTGACCTTCCTGGCCCGCTACGTCGGCGCCTGAAATGCTCCCCTGCCCCCTTTTCTGACCCCTTATCATACAAGAATCCCCCGGCTTCGGCCGGGGGATTCTTCGTTGTTCAGAGGAATTTGTAGAGATTCAGGCCGGTGACGTCCTCGTCCAGCTTGCGCTCCACGGTGCCCTCCAGCCTGCGGACGAACATCTCGCAGGTGGCAGAGATGCGGCACTCGTTCAGATGGCCGCCGATGACGCTCATGTTCTCCCGGCAGAGGTTGATGTGCAGGTGCAGATAGGTCTCGCCGTCCTTGGTGGAGACGTTGCCCAGCAGGGATGTGATCTCCATGGGCTCGTCGAAGGTGTGGCGGTGGTACTGCTTCGCGCCCACGTCGTAGAGGCCGATCACCACGTGATCCGCCGCGCCCAGGGCCTCCACCGAGGCCAGCTTCACGCCCTCCTGTTTGCAGAAAACCGTCAGGGCGGCGATGACCTCCTCCCCCCGGTCCATGCGGATGACATAGGTGTCCTGAAACTGTCTGTATTCCATGCAGATTGCTCCTTTCGAAATGCGATTTCAAATTGGAGTTTAACGTTTGCACTGAAATAGAATTTGTAGGGGAGGGGCTTGCCCCTCCCGCCGACGAATGCCTGTGTTAACGGGAGGGGCAAGCCCCTCCCCTACGAGCACCATCGAAGTGCGGCGTAAATCCATCATCCCGATAAATTCCAATTTACCTGTATCATACCACAAAACGCAGCGCGGGGCAATTTCTTTTGTGCCCATGATTCCGTGAAGGGATTGCCAGCGGCTCTTTTCTGTGGTATGATCGTTTTAAGCAGCACTTTTGCTGGAAAATGTTGAAAAATCAATTATTTCAAAGGAGGGAGAAGCATGCTTCAATTCTGGGGAGACGGGTCCCAGGCCGCCAGAGATCTGGTGGACGCCATCCGCGTGCGAAGCACGGAGAATTTCAACTGGACCTTCATCTTCATCCTGGCCGTGGTGTTCTACATCTACTGGACGGAAATCCACAACAAGAACACGGAGGTCATCTGCGCCGGTCTCGCGCTCTACGGCGTGCACTGGCTGTATGAGATCTGCAACGCCATCATCGGCCACGTCTGGGGCTATCCGCTGTGGTCCGTGTCCAACGACTCCACCACGTTCATTCTGCTGATCGGCGTATGCTGGGAGCTGTCCATGATGTTCTCCATCGCCGGCATGATCTCGTTCAAAATGCTGCCCCACGACCGCACCAAGCGCTATTTTTCCAAAAACGGCAAGGGCGGCATCAGCTGCAAGCTGGTGGGCGCCATCGAAATGGCCCTGCTGTTCGCGCTGTTCGAGTCCTTCCTCGCCGGCACCAGCAACCACTCCTTCATCTGGGTCTACAAATGGTGGGGCGTGCTGCCGGTGTTCGTGACCACCTACATCCCGTTTTTCCTGGCCAGCAACTATGTCCCCGACATGGCGCCGAAAAAGCGCCGGAACTTCCTGATCGGTCTCTGGGGTCTGGACGCCCTGCTGCTGGTTCTGCTGATTCCCATGGGAATCATTTGAGAAAAACAAAATGCAAAATCCCTTGAGGGCAATGCCCCCGGGAGATTCTGCATGGCAAATTGATATTTAACGGGATGTTGGAAAACTGCTCGATCTGACATGGCTCTCC
>CAMHRJ010000141.1 GCA_946187475.1 uncultured Clostridia bacterium
CGTTCGCTATAATGAAGCTGCGAACGTTCGTTCGCAAAACGGGAGGATACCATGGCAAAAGATACGAAAGAGCGAATCCTGACGGCAGCGCTGGAGATGTTTTCTCAGCGGGGCTACGCCGGCACCAACATCCGGGAGCTGGCGGCGTCCCTGGGCATGGGAAAAAGCTCCATGTACCGTCATTTTGAGAGCAAAGAGGCCCTCTGGGACGCTCTGCTGGACGAGATGATCGCCTATTACGACGCACACTTCGGCTCGCCGGAGCAACTGCCGCCGGTGCCGGAGTCACTGGAGGGGCTGGTGGCGCTGACCATGGGGATGGTGCGCTTCACCGTCCACGATGAGAAGGTGGTCATGACGCGCAAGCTCCTGGCCATCGAGCAGTTCCGGGACGAGCGGGCCCGGAACCTGGCTTCCCGGCACTTCCTCACGGGGCTGACGGAGATGTTCACGCAGATCTTCGCCGAGATGATGGCCCGGGGGCTCCTCCGCCGGGAGGACCCGGCCATGCTGGCCTTTGCCTATACCACGCCCATCTCCGCCCTGATCCACCTGTGTGACCGGGAGCCGGAGAAAACCGACGAGGCTATGGCCCGGGCGGAGGCCTTCAGCCGACACTTCATCCAAACCTACGGCGCAGAACAATCAAGGAGAGAGAAACCATGCTGAAAATCGAGCATCTGACCAAGACCTATGGGGACAAAAAGGCCGTGGACGACCTGTCCCTGCACATCCTGCCGGGGGAGATCTTCGGCTTCATCGGCCACAACGGCGCCGGCAAAAGCACCACCATCAAGAGCGCCGTGGGCATTTTGCAGTTTGACGCCGGGGAGATCACCATCAACGGCACCTCCCTGCGGGCCGACCCCCTCCGGTGCAAGCGGGATCTGGCCTACATCCCGGATAACCCGGACCTCTATGAATTCATGAGCGGCATCAAGTACCTAAACTTCATCGCGGATGTCTTCTGCGTGCCTTCCGACGTTCGGCAGGAGCGCATCCGCCGCTACGCCGAGATCTTTGAGCTCAGCGGCGATCTGGCCCAGCCCATCTCCGCCTATTCCCACGGCATGAAGCAGAAGCTGGCGGTCATCGCTGCCTGGCTCCACGACCCGAAGATGATTGTCATGGACGAGCCCTTCGTGGGTCTGGACCCCAAGGCATCGCATCTGCTCAAGGAAATGATGCGGGAGCACTGCGACCGGGGCGGCGCCATCTTCTTCTCCACCCATGTGCTGGAGGTGGCGGAAAAGCTCTGCGACAAGGTGGCCATCATCCGGCACGGCCAGCTGGTCCGGGCGGGCACCATGGAGGAGGTCAAGGGCGACGAGAGTCTGGAAGCGGTCTTCCTGGAACTGGAGGCGGATTAAATGCTTTGGGTGCTTTTGAAAAAGCAGATCGCGGAGGTCTTCCGGGGCTACTTCTATGATTCCAAGAAGAACCGGATGCGCTCCAAGGGGGCCATTGCGGCCTATCTGGTGTTTTTCGTCCTGCTCATGGTGGGCGTGCTGGGCGGCATGTTCGCGGGCCTGTCGCTGCAGCTCTGCGGCAGTCTCGTGGCCCTGGGCATGGACTGGCTGTACTTTCTTCTGATGTGCGGCATCGCCATCCTGCTGGGCGCCTTCGGCAGCGTGTTCAACTCCTATTCGGGGCTCTATCTGGCCAAGGACAACGATCTGCTCCTGTCTCTGCCCATCCCGGTGCGGACGATTCTGGGCGCGCGGCTGCTGAACGTCTATCTCCTGGGCGCCATGTACACCGCCACGGCGCTGATTCCCATGCTGGTGGTCTACTGGGTCGTGGGCGGCGTCACAGCCGCGAAGGTGGTCTGCGGTCTGGCGCTCTTTGTAATCGTGACGGTGTTCGTGCTGCTGCTCTCCTGCGTGCTGGGCTGGGCGGTGGCGAAAATCAGCCTCCGGCTGAAAAACAAGAGCTTCATCACGGTGCTGGTCTCCCTGGCCTTCATCGGGATCTATTATTTCTTCTATTTCAAAGCCAACGACTTCATCCGGGACCTGATTCTGAACGCCGACGTCTACGGCGAGCAGATTAAGGGCACGGCCTACGGGCTCTACCGCTTCGGCCAGATCGGCGCAGGAGACTGGAGTGCCGCGGGCATCTTCCTGGCCGCCATGGCCGCAGCCTGCCTGCTGGTCTGGCGGGTGCTGGAGCGGAGCTTTCTCAAGATCGCCACCGCCAGCGGCCACGTGGAGAAAAAACGCTATGTGGAAAAGACCGTCCGGCAGAAAACGCCCTTCCGGGCGCTGCTGGCCAAGGAGTTCGGACGCTTTGCCTCCAGCTCCGGCTATATGCTCAACTGCGGTCTGGGCATCCTGTTTCTCCCGGCAGCGGGCGTGCTGCTGCTCCTGAAGGGACCGGAGCTCATGGACGTGCTGAACATGGTCTTTGCCAATCGGCCCGGGGCCGTTCCGGTGCTGCTCTGCGCCATGCTCTGCACGATGAGCAGCATGAACGATATGGCCGCCCCGGCGGTGTCCCTGGAGGGTAAGAGCCTCTGGATCCCCCAGTCTCTGCCCGTGGAGCCGAAGACAGTGCTCCGGGCCAAGACGGCGGTACATCTGATCTTGACGCTGCTGCCCATGGCCTTTGCGGCGGTCTGCGCCGCACTGGTTCTCCCGGCGTCCACGGAGATTCGGCTTCTGGTGTGCCTGACGCCCCTGGTGTACGCGGCCTTCTCGGCGGTGTTCGGGATGTTCGTGGGTCTGCGGATGCCGGTGCTCCACTGGACCAACGAGATGGCTCCCATCAAGCAGAGCGGCGCCGTGGCCATCGCGCTCTTCGGCGGCTGGGGACTGAGCCTGCTGCCTCTGGGACTGTATTTTCTCGCGGGCTACCGCCTGGGCCCGGCGGCCTTCCTGGGCCTCTGGGCGCTGGTATATGCCCTGGCCGGGGTGCTGCTCCAGCGCTGGCTGGACACCCGGGGCGCAGCGGAGTTCGCGGCGCTGTAAGACCGCGGGGGAGGTGACACCATGCAATATCAAAACACCATCACCCTGAAGGACGGCAGAGCCTGCCTGCTCCGAAACGGCGTCGAGCAGGACGCGAAGGCGGTGCTGGAGCTCTTTTTGCTGACCCACGCCCAGACGGACTGGCTGCTCTCTTACCCCGACGAGGTCACCTTCACCGAGACCTCGGAGGCGGAATTTCTGAAGCGGATGGCGGAGAGTGACCGCGAGATCGAGCTCCTTGCGGAGCTGGAGGGCAGGCTCATCGGCTCCGCCGGCATCAGCGCTCTGGGGAAAAACGAGAAAATCCGCCACCGGGCGGAGTTCGGCATCAGCGTAGATAAGGCTTACTGGGGCCTCGGCGTGGGCCGGGCGCTGACGGAGGCATGCATCGCCTGCGCCAAGACTGCAGGCTACGCCCAGCTGGAGCTTTCGGCCGTGGCGGAAAATGAAAGCGCCCTTGCTCTCTACCGGAGCGTGGGCTTTGTGGAATATGGGCGGAACCCCAGGGGCTTCCGCTCCCGACAGACCGGCTGGCAGCCGCTTGCGCTGATGCGGCTGGAGTTGGAGGACACACTATGAAGCAAAATGACATCACCATTCGTTTGGAACAGCAAGCGGATCACAGCGCCGTGGAGCATCTGGTGCGGGAGGCCTTCTGGAACGTGTACCGCCCGGGCTGCAGCGAGCACTATGTGCTCCATGTGCTCCGGGACGACCCGGCCTTTGTGCCGGAGCTGGACTTCGTCATGGAGCAGGATGGCGCCCTGATCGGCCAGAACATGTTCATGCGCACCGTCATCGAGGCCGACGACGGCAGAACCATCCCCGTGCTCACCATGGGGCCCATCGGCATCACGCCGGAGCGGAAGCGTCAGGGCTACGGCAAGAAGCTGCTGGACTGCTCGCTGGAGCAGGCGGCGGCCATGGGCTTCGGCGCGGTGCTTTTTGAGGGAAACATCGACTTTTACGGCAAGAGCGGCTTTGCCTATGCCCGGGAGTTTGGCATCCGCTATCACGATCTGCCGGAGGGGGGCGGACGACTCCTTCTTCCTCTGTAAGGAGCTGATCCCCGGCTATCTGGCGGACGTCACCGGCGTCTACCGGACGCCAAAGGGCTACTATGTGGACGACACCGACGTGGAGGCCTTCGACCGGGCGTTCCCGCCGAAGGAGAAGCTGCGCCTGCCGGGACAGATTTTCGGCTGAGGAGGCAGAGATGAACATTCTGGTTTTGAACGGCAGTCCCAAGCGGGAGCAAAGCGACACCCTGCGCATCACCCGGGCCTTTCTGGCCGGGATGGAGGAAGCGGGAGCGCAGGAGATCACCATCCTCCATGTGATCGACAGGCACATCGAGCCCTGCACCGGCTGCTTCGCCTGCATGCACAACGGGGGCAGCTGCATTCACGACGATGATATGCAGGAGATTCTGGAGCAGATCCTGAAAAGCGACCTGCTGATCTGGAGCTTTCCCCTCTATTGCTACGGCATGCCCGCGCCGCTGAAGGGGCTGCTGGACCGGACGCTGCCCCTTTCCTCCATGGCCATGCGGAAGGTGGGCGACCGGTATGAGCACGTGGAGCAGGCGGATTTCAGCCGTCTGCGGTATCTGATGATCTGCGGCTGCGGCTTTCCCAACAGCCGCCATAACTTCGAGCCCGCAGTGGCGCAGTTTCGGCTCTGCTTCCCCGGCAGACACCCGATCCTCACCGTCCCGGAGAGCCCCATGTTCAGCGCTCCGGAGGCGGCGGTGGTGACGGAGCCGCGGCTGGCGCTGGTTCGGAAGGCGGGGAAGCAGTTTGCCAGAACCCGCGAGATCGCGCCGGAGCTCATCGAGGAGATCGGCTCGCCCATGATCCCGGAGGAGCAGTACGCTGCCATCGTCAACGGCGGGTGAGCCGTGGAAGCGGAAAGGAAGGGATATCTATGATTAAAAACATTGCGATCGTAAGCCTTTCCAGCGGAATCCTGGGAGAGCCCTCCATTCAGTTTGAGGTGGAGATCGGCCTGCGCAGGCTGGAAGAGCTCGGTTTGCATGTGATATTCATGCCCCACGCGCGGAAGGGACCGGAATTTGTCAAAGCCCATCCGGAACAGCGGGCGGAGGACCTTTTGCAGGCCTTTCGCGACCCGGAGATCGACATGATCCTGTGCGCCATCGGCGGAGACGATACCTACCGCCTGCTGCCGTACCTGTTCGACCATGAGCAACTGCAGAACGCGGTCACAGACAAGGTGTTCCTGGGCTTTTCCGATACCACCATCAACCATCTGATGCTGCACAAGGTGGGGCTGCAAACCTTTTACGGACAGGCGTTCCTCCCGGACGTCTGCGAGCTGGGCCCGGAGATGCTTCCTTACACCCGTCGTTTTTTTGAGGAGCTGATCCGCACCGGCGGCATCCGGGAGATCACGCCCAGCCCGGTCTGGTATCGGGAGCGGGAGCGCTTCACGCCGGATCAGGTGGGCGTTTCGCGGCAGGCGCTGCCGGATCACGGATGGGAGCTGCTGCAGGGGCCCAGTGTGTTCTCCGGAAAGATCCTCGGCGGCTGCATCGATACGATTTATGATTGCTTCAACGGCGAACGATATGCGGATATGCCGGCGCTCTGCGAAAAGTATCATCTGTTCCCGGGCGCATCAGACTGGGCCGGCCGCATCCTGCTGCTGGAATCCAGCGAGGAAAAACCGGCGCCGGACAAATACCGCCGGGCACTGGAATATCTGAAGGAGCGGGGCGTCTTTGAAGCGGTTTCCGGCGTACTGGTTGGCAAGCCCATGGACGAAACCTGGGCCGAGGAATATAAGCGAGTGCTCGTCGAGGTCATCGCTCAGCAGTCGTTGCCCATTGTGTTCAACATCAACATCGGCCACGCCCTGCCCCGCTGCATCATCCCCTTTGGGGTGAACGCGGTGGTGGATGCGAAGAAGCAGAGCATTCGGTTTGCTGAGAGGTAAATCAATGCATTTTGGTTTTTCTTATGTGGGACTGGTATTCCTGCTGATGCTGTTTGTGCCGAATCTGCTCTGGACGAAGCACATGCCGAAGGACTACAAGCAATATGCTCAGAACGAGAACAAAGTTCTGCTTGTCCTGGA
>CAMHRJ010000142.1 GCA_946187475.1 uncultured Clostridia bacterium
TAGTCCTTCATGGCGGGGATGGCTTCCTTGACGGTCATGCCGTTCATGAAGCCGGAGTTGACCATGATGGCGTCCTCTTCCTTGGAGACGAAGGCTTCCTTGGTCACATCGCCGCCTGCGACCACCTCGATGATGGGCAGACCGAAGGCCGTGGCGAAGTCCCAGTCGCGCTGGTCGTGGCCGGGCACGCCCATGACGCAGCCGGTGCCGTAGCCCATGAGGACGTAGTCAGAGACGAAGACGGGGATGGTCGCGCCGTTGGCGGGGTTCGTGACCGTGATGCCCTCCAGACGGACGCCGGTCTTCTCCTTGCTCAGCTCGCCGCGCTCGAAATCGCTCTTGCGGGCGGCCTCCTTGCGGTAGGCGTCCACCTCGTCCCAGTTGCCGATCAGGTCCTTCCACTTGTCCAGGAAGGGCTGCTCCGGGCTCAGGACCATGTAGGTCACGCCGAAGAGGGTATCGGCACGGGTGGTGAAGACGGTCATGGTGTCGCCGGTGGAGACCTTGAAGTCCACCTCGACGCCCTCACTGCGGCCGATCCAGTTGCGCTGCTGGATCTTAACGCGGTTGATGTAGTCCAGATCGTCCAGATCGTCGATCAGGCGCTGGGCATACTTGGTGATGCGCAGCATCCACTGGCTCTTCTCCTTCTGCACCACGGGGCTGCCGCAGCGCTCGCAGACGCCGTCCACGACCTCTTCGTTGGCCAGGACGCACTTGCAGCCGGTGCACCAGTTGACGGGCATGGTGGTCTTATAGGCCATGTCGTTCTCGAAGAACTTGAGGAAGATCCACTGGGTCCACTTGTAGTAAGCGGGGTCGGTGGTGTCCACGCAGCGGTCCCAGTCAAAGCCGTAGCCCAGCATCTTCAGCTGCTCGGTGAAGGTCTTGATGTTGTTCTTGGTGACGATGGCAGGATGGATGTGGTTCTTGATGGCGTAGTTCTCCGTGGGCAGACCGAAGGCGTCAAAGCCGATGGGGAACAGCACGTTGAAGCCCTGCATTCTGCGCTTGCGGCAGACGATGTCCATGGCCGTGAAGGGCCGGGGATGGCCCACGTGCAGGCCCTGTCCGGAGGGATAGGGGAACTCGATCAGGCCGTAGAACTTCGGGCGGGGATCGCCGGTGATGGCGGCATAGGGCTTGGTGACTTCCCAGTTGTCCTGCCATTTCTTTTCAATTCGGGTAAAATCGTATTTCATGTTTTCACTCTCAATTCATCAAGGATGCGGCGTATGCCGCGCAATGGTTCAGGTTTCGCTTCCCAGAAGCGGCTGGATGTCCACGTTCTCGGCGTCGCTCCATAGTCGCTCCAGGTCGTAGAACTTGCGGGCCTCATCCATGAACACATGGACGATGACACAGCCGAAGTCCAGCAGCACCCAACTGCCGCTGCGGTAGCCCTCCCGGCGAAGCGGGGGCTCGCCCAGCTCGGACATCACGCGGTCGATCTCATCGGTGAGGGTCTTCACGTGGGTGGGAGAGCTGGCGGTGCAGATGACGAAATACTCCGCCAGCACCGTGATATCCGCAGTGTGCAATAGTCGGATGTCGAGACCTTTTTTGCTGTCCATTGCCTTGACGACCGCAGTCGCCATCTCCTTTGCAGGCATCATAGCTATTGCCCCTTTCTTATTACCAACGGTCATTGCCGCGAATGAAACCGGTGGTGGAAGTCAAGTTTCCGGCGGAGTTGCGGTAGATGATGTCCACATTCTCCGCGCTGATGTCGGTGGTATAGGGATTCAGGTCGCTGTTGAGCGCGCTGAGCCATTGGTTGAGATAGATGATGACGTAGCTCATGCCGTGCACCTCGCCGCCCACGTCGGCGGGGATGGTGCTGAAGACGATGTCGTCATCCTGCATTTTCAGAAACTCCTGCACATAGAACATGACGTTCCCGGCGGAGAGGTTCGTAATCACGTCCCGTTCGAAGAGGTTCACCAGCTTGCCGATGTTCGGGATGTTGCCGAGACTCAGCAGCTGGGAAGCGATGCTCTTGAGCAGATCGTGCTGCACGTTCACGCGGCCGATGTCGCCGTTGGAATAACCGCTGCGGTAGCGGAACACGCACATGGTGTCGTAGCCGTTCAGCTTCTGGTAGCCCTGCGGGACGTGAATATAGAGGTCCTGGCCGGGATCCTCGTAGTCCATGTTCAACGGCACGTCGAAATAGACGCCGCCCATGATGTCCACCAGCTCCACAAACACGTCCACATCGAAGATGGCATAGCTGTCCACCCGGTAGCCCAGGAGATTCTGCACGCCGCCCAGCAGCGCTTCCACCCCGTCCTTGCCGCTGTTCACTGCGGCGGGATAATACTGGTTGATCTTCTTCGGAGACCAGGAGATGTTCACCGCCGTGTCTCTGGGAATGCTGTAGAACTTCAGGGTATGCTCCCGGGTGTTCAGCATGCCCACCAGCACCGTGTCCGTGAGGCCGGCGGCCTTGTCCTTGCCGGCGATCAGGAAGGTGTAGCACCCGGGCTTTCGCCCGGCGGCGATGGAGGGCGCCTCGGCGCCGTCGGAGAGGTTCGTGGTATCGGTGATATAGTTGTTGACCTCCGGCGGGCGTGCCCAGCGGCGGTAGAGGTAAAGTCCCTCACAGAGGACGATGACCACCAGCATGGCGACGATGAACCGCAGTCTCCGCCGCGTCCGGCGATTGCGTCTGCCGGCTCGGGTCTCCAGGGTCTCGTCATGGCGCACGGCGGCTGCCTGCTCGGAAAACTGCCGTTCCTCCCAGGCCTCCACGGCGTCGGCCACGAAGCCGCCCTCGTCCCATTCTTCCTCGACAAATCCGCCGGTGTCGCCACCGTCGTATCGTCTGTATTTCATTCGTTATCCCCCTGATGTGTCAAGAACCAATCGAGGGCCTGGACCGTGTTCGGATGGGGCTCATTCCCCTGCCGGCGCACATCCTCCAGGCTCATTTTCAGGCCGAGGATCATGGCCGCGGACAGGTCCTGATATGCAAGGGCGCGAAGCTCGTCCACGCCCGGAAACTCTCTGGTGGGTTCGATATAGTCCGCCATATAGATGATCTGCTCCAGAAGCGTCATCTCCGGGTGGCCGGTGGTGTGCCAGCGGATGGCGTTTTCCACCTCCGCCGGGACGCCGAACAGATCCTTCGCCATGGCGGCGCCGGTTTTGGCGTGCAGAAGCTTGTCGTTCTGCAATTCTACCGTATCGTTTATAATACCATATTTTTCACTTAATAGCAATTGGTCAGATAGCTCGAATTTTTTGGTAATATCATGCAGAATTCCGGCTTCTGCTGCAAATTCCTCGTCGGCGCCCCAGCGCTTGGCCAGACGGCGGGCTTCATGCTCGCAGCCCCAGACATGGGAGACGCGGCGAGGTTTTAAAAAGACATAGCTGGATTCTCTGAGATATTCAAAGCTTGGCTGGGCCTCATAGAGCCGCTCCCGGATGATGCGCTCATAGACCGGGGCGGGCAGATATTCCCCGCCGCAGCGGCGCTTCAAGAGCTTTCGCAGTTGGGTGGAGGCCAGGGGCAGCGGCTCTGCCGTCAGCACCAGCACCTTCGCGCCGTGCTCCGTGCGCAGACGCTCTGCCGCAGCCTGAACCCGCTCCAGCTCCTGCTCCTCCCGGGCCATGGCCACCAGGGTCACGGACTGGAGGATGAACCGGAACTCGTGCCACTGGTGGAAGGTCTCCGCCATGTCCGTGCCCACCAGGAAAAACAGCTCCGCTTCCGGGTATTCCTCCCGCAGCTGGGCGATGGTGTCGGAGGTATAGCTCTTCCCTTCCCGGTGCAGCTCCAGCTCGGAGACCCGAACCCCCGGGAGCTTGCCGAAGGCCAGCTCCGAGAGCGCCAGACGCTCCGAGGCCGGAGGGCTGCCCGCAGCCAGCGCCTTGTGGGGCGGGATGGCCGCCGGGATCACCAGCGTCAAGTCCGGCTGCACAGCCTCCTGAGCCGCCTGAACGGCACGCACATGGCCCACATGGGGCGGGTTGAAGCTCCCGCCATAGATCAGCAGCTTCATTTCTTCGATTTGACCAGCTCGATCTTCGGCTTCTGCTCGTTGCGCTTATAGAGCACGAACTTGGAGCCGATGACCTGCACGGCTTCGGCCTTGCAGGCCTCCGCCAGCTCGTCGCAGGCCTCCCGGGCCGTCAGGAGCGAAGCCTCCAGCACGCGGCCTTTCACCAGCTCGCGGGCCTTCAGGGCGTCGTTCATCTGGATGATGATGTTCTGGTTGATGCCGCCCTTGCCGATGTGGACGATGGTGTCCTCGTGGGCAGCCAATGCGCGCAGCTGCGCGCGCTGTTTACTGGTTAACATAATAATTCCTCAATTTCTCCTGCAGCATGCGCAGGGCCTTTCCGCGATGGGAAATGGCATTTTTCTGTTCTGCGGTCAAAAGACCGTTGGTGACGCTCTGGCCGTCGGCCAGGAAGAGCGGATCGTAGCCGAAGCCGTTCTCCCCCTCCGGGGCGAAGAGGATCTTCCCCTCCATGGTGCCCCGGGCCCGGAGCACGTCGCCGTTGGGGAAGGTGCAGCAGATGCTGCTGACGAATCGGGCGGTGCGGTCTTCCAGAGGCACGCCCTCCAGCTTGTTCAGCAGGTATTCGTTGCGCTGGGCGTCGGTGTGCTCGTGGCTGCCGGAGTAGCGGGCGCTGTAGACCCCCGGCTCACCGTTCAGGTAATCCACCTCCAGGCCGGAGTCGTCCGCGATGGCGGGCATGCCCGTGGCCCGGGTGACGGCGATGGCCTTGAGATAAGCGTTTTCCTCGAAGGTGGTGCCGGTCTCCTCCACCTCGAAATCGCAGCCGGCCTCCCGCTGGCTGAGAAGCTCCACGCCCAGATCCGCCAGGATGGCGCGCATCTCTGACATCTTGTGGGCATTGTTGCTGGCAAGGATCATTTTCATATGGCTTTCCTCCTCAGGACAACAACGCTTCTACGAAGTCTTTGGGCTTAAACTCGATGAGATCGTCGATCTGCTCTCCCACGCCCACGTATTTCACGGGCAGCTGCAGCTCTTCGGCGATGGCGAAGACGATGCCGCCCTTGGCGGTGCCGTCCAGCTTGGTGAGGACGATGCCGGTGAGATCGGCGGTGTCCAGAAACTGCTTGGCCTGGATCAGGCCGTTCTGGCCGGTGGTGGCATCCAGCACCATGAGGGTCTCGATGTCGGCGTCGGGCAGCTCCCGGCGGACAACGCGGGTGATCTTATTCAGCTCGTTCATGAGGTTTGCCTTGTTGTGCAGTCTTCCGGCGGTGTCCACGATGATCACGTCGCTGCCCCGGGCCTTGGCGGCCTGGATGGAGTCAAAGACCACGGCCGCGGGGTCGGAGCCCTCGCCGTGCTTGACGATCTCCACGCCGGCCCGCTTGGCCCAGACCGTGAGCTGATCAGAGGCGGCGGCGCGGAAGGTGTCCGCGGCGGCCAGAAGGACGTTGTAGCCCTCCCCGTCCAGCTGGCAGGCCAGCTTGCCGATGGTGGTGGTCTTGCCCACGCCGTTGACGCCCACCATGAGAATCACACTGGGCTGGGTGGTCAGCAGCAGGGCCGTGTCCTGCACCTTGATGATCTTGGTGAGGATCTGCACGAACTCCGCCTTGACCTCACTGCCGGAGCGGAGCTTCTTGGTCTCGATGGCCTGGCGCAGGTCGGAAATGGCCTTTTCGGTGGTCTCCATGCCCGTATCCGCCAGGATGAGGCACTCCTCCAGCTCTTCGAAGAAGTCCTCGTCCCCCGGCTCGTAGGAGGCGAAGATGCCCGTGAGCTGTTCGTCCATTTTTCCCTTGGTCTTGCTCAGGCCCTGTTTCAGTTTATCAAAAAGTCCCATATTGTCCTCCTAACGGAAATATACCCATTACTTCAGGGTTTTAGAAGCTTCGTCGAGGCTGAGGCCGATGATCTTGGAAACGCCCTTCTCCTGCATGGTGACGCCGAAGAGGTGGTCGGCCTCCTCCATGGTGCCCCGGCGGTGGGTGATGACGAGAAACTGCGTGTTTTTGGAGAGGTTTCGCATGTAGCCGGCGAAGCGGTTGACGTTG
>CAMHRJ010000143.1 GCA_946187475.1 uncultured Clostridia bacterium
ATGGTGCTCTACTGGATGCTCAACGACCGGCGCATCCCCTTTGCGCCGCTGCCTCCCGAGGGCGTCAGCGGCTCCGATCTGGCCATTGCCCGGGATATGCGTCTCCGGGGCGACCCGATGCCCAAACCGCTTCACGGCAGCGCGGCCTTGCAGGCCGTCATCATGAAGGCCATCTCCGACCAGCCCGCCGACCGTTACCAGACGGCGGAAGCCCTGCGCGACGCGCTGCTCAGCGCGGTGCACCGTCCCAACGCTGCGTCCCAGGCCGCTGCCCATGCCGCAGCCGGCGCTGCGGTCGTGGCCGGCGCCACCACGGCGGCCTCCCGCCCGGCAAAGAACGAGAACGTCAAATCCTCCCGTCCCGCCAAGAAGGTCGTGGAAGAGGAGGATGACGAGGATGAAGAATCCGGCGGCAAGGGTCTGAAAATCGCCGCCTGGGTCATCGGCATCATCGCCGGTCTGGCGCTGCTGGGCCTTCTGGCCTCGGTGCTGTTCGGCGGCGGCAAGAAGGTGGAGGACACCTTCACCCTGACCCTCTCCCTGGATGAGGCGGAGATCGCCCCGGAGGACACCCTCAAGCTGATCGCGGAGCTCCGCAACCAGGACGACAAGAAGGTTGAAAACCCTGAGATCACCTGGCGCAGCAGCAACCCCCGCATCGCCGAGGTAGACCAGAAGGGCACGGTCAGCGGCGATGAAGGCACCTGCAAGATCACCGCCGAGAGTGAGGGCCAGACCGCGGAATGCAAGGTCACCGTCACCAAGGACGCCATTAAGATCGAAGACATCCGTCTGAATATGGAAGCCGCCGAGATGAAGGTGGGCGAGGAGATCACCATCAACGCGGAGCTCACGCCCACGGACGCCAACGTGGACAACGTCAAGTGGACCAGCAGCTACACCCGGGTCGCCACCGTGAAGGACGGTGTCATCAAGGCCGTGGGTGAGGGCGAGACCACCATCACCGCCCGTGCCAACGGTCACACCGCCACCTGCCGCATCACGGTCAGACCCGCCGCGGAGATCCGCAGCGTCAGCTGCCCCACCGGCAGCATCTCCCTGTCCAACACCGGCGCTTCCGCCACGGTCAGCTTCTCCGTGACCGGCACGGAGCTGGGCACCGTGGCCAACTCTGCCAAGGTCTACCCGGTGGACGGCTCCATCGTCCAGGTGGGACCGCTCCAGCGCTCCGCCGGCACCAACGCCGATAACTACACCGTTACGCTCACCGGCCTTGCCGAGGGTGCCACCACCGTAGCCTTCGAGATTGCCGACGCCAACGGCGTAACCCATTCCGCCACCTGCTCCGTGGTGGTGATGGTCCCGCCCACGCCCACGCCGGAACCGACGCCCGCCGCGACGCCGACGCCGACGGAGGCGCCCACGCCCACGGCAAAGCCCACCTCCAAGCCGACCCCCACGCCTGAGGCGACTCCGGACGCCAACGAAGGCGGCTCGAAAACCAACGACGCTGGCAATTGAGCTGAATACACCTGAAAAACCACCGGCTCCGGCCGGTGGTTTTTTGTGCGCATGGCCAATCTGGCGCACTTGACGAAAACGCGAGAATCTATATAATAGAAAAGCGATTCATTGGAGTTTATCGGGATGTTGGAAAACTGCTCGATCTGACATGGCTCTCCCTCCGGGAGAGCTGGCACGGCGGGAACTAGCCGTGACTGAGAGGGCTTGTTGCCCTTCATGACGCACTGAGTTTTCTGCATTCGTAGTCTGCCCTCTCAGTCATGCCGCCTTGCGGCATGACAGCTCCCCCGGAGGGGGAGCCAAGTGGGTGCGGAGCATCAACCATCTCAGCGATAAATTCAACAATCAACGCACTTCTTACTTCTGGAGGAACCACCTATGATTCACCAATACCAACTCGGCGGATACAACATTGTGCTGGACGTCTGCTCCGGCGCGGTGCATGTGGTCGATCCGCTGGCCTATGATATGATTGCCCTGTTTGAAGATCACAGCCGGGAGGAGATCGCCGCGTCGCTGCTGGAAAAGTACGCCGACGAGCCCGCTGTCACGGCGGAGGAAGTTGACCGCTGCTATGACCAGATCGCAGCCCTGAAGGAGGCCGGCCAGCTCTTCGCGCCGGATACCTTCGAGCCCATCGCCGGCGACCTGAAGGCCAAGAGCGCCGGCGTCATCAAGGCTCTCTGCCTCCACGTGGCCCACACCTGCAACCTGAACTGCTCTTACTGTTTTGCCAGCCAGGGCAAGTATCACGGCGAGCGTGCGGTCATGAGCTTCGAGGTGGGCAAGCGCGCTCTGGACTTCCTGGTGGAGCACTCGGGAACCCGCCACAACCTGGAGGTGGACTTTTTCGGCGGCGAGCCGCTGATGAACTTCGATGTGGTGAAGCAGCTGGTGGCCTATGCCCGCAGCAACGAAAAGGACGTGCACAAGCATTTCCGCTTCACCCTCACCACCAACGGCATGCTCATCGACGACGACGTCATCGACTTCGCCAACCGGGAGATGTCCAACGTGGTCCTGAGTTTGGACGGCCGCAAGGAGGTCCATGACCGCTTCCGCGTGGACTACGCCGGCAACGGCAGCTGGGAGCGCATCGTGCCAAAGTTCCAGAAGCTGGTAGCTGCCCGGGAGGGTAAGAACTACTACATGCGCGGCACCTTCACCCACAACAACCCCGACTTCCTAAACGATATCAAACAAATGCTGGATCTGGGCTTCACGGAACTGAGCATGGAGCCCGTGGTCTGCGCGCCGGATGACCCTTCGGCCCTCACGGCGGAGGACCAGGCCCTGGTCATGCAGCAGTATGAGGACCTGGCCCAGCTGATGCTCCAGCGGGAACGGGAGGGCAGACCCTTCACCTTCTACCACTACATGATCGACCTCATCGGCGGCCCCTGCATCTATAAGCGGGTCTCCGGCTGCGGCTCCGGCACGGAGTACATGGCCGTCACGCCCTGGGGCGATCTCTATCCATGCCACCAGTTCGTGGGCGATGAGAAGTTCAAACTGGGCAGCATCTTCACCGGTCTGGACAACCCCGACGTTCAGGGCGAATTTGCCGCCTGCAACGTCTATGCCAAGCCCGAGTGCAGAGACTGCTGGGCGCGGCTCTACTGCTCTGGCGGCTGCGCCGCCAACGCCTACCATGCCACCGGCAGCATCACCGGCGTCTACGAGGCCGGCTGCGATCTGTTCCGCAAGCGCATGGAGTGCGCCATCATGCTGGCTGCCGCCAGAGCCTCGGAGGGACGATGAACACCCCGATCTGCGATTTTGTCCGAGCCTACGGAGCATCTGCCCCGGCGCGTCTGCACATGCCGGGGCATAAGGGCGTGCCCGCCCTCGGCCCGGAGCCGCTGGATTTGACAGAGATCCCCGGGGCGGACGTGCTCTACCACGCCGACGGCATCATCCGCCGGAGTGAGGACAACGCCGCGAGTCTCTTCGGCAGCGCCCGCACGGTCTACAGCGCCGAGGGCTCCAGCCTCTGCATCCGGGCCATGCTCTACCTGGGACTGCAATATGCCAAGCGGCAGGGGAGACCGCCGGCGGTCCTGGCCGGGCGCAACGCCCACAGCACCTTCCTCACCGCCGCCGGCCTGCTGGATCTGGAGGTCCGGTGGCTCTATGGCGGCGACGGCCTGCTCACCTGCGATCTGACACCTGAGACGCTGGATGAGGAACTCTCTGACTCCAGAGCCTGTTTAGTTTACATAACCTCACCTGATTACCTGGGCCACTGCGCGGATGTTGCGGCCCTCGCGGCGGTCTGCCATCGCCACAATGCCCTGCTGCTGGTGGACAACGCCCACGGGGCCTATCTGCGGTTCCTGCCTACCTCCCGCCACCCGCTGGATTTGGGGGCTGACCTCTGCTGCGACTCGGCCCACAAGACCCTCCCGGTGCTCACCGGCGGGGCCTATCTGCATTTTGGCCATAGCTGCCCGGCGGATTTGATCGATTCCGCCCACCGGGCTATGGGCCTCTTCGCCAGCACCAGCCCCTCTTATCTGATTCTCCAGTCTCTGGATCTGGCCAATAAAGCCCTCGCCGGGGTTTGGACGGAGCGGCTGGGGCAGACTGCGGAGCGGCTGGACGCCCTCAAGCAGAAGCTGACCCACGACGGGTGGACCCTTCTCGGGGACGAACCCGTGAAGCTCACCCTCTGCCCGAAGCCCCGGGGCTGCACCGGGGGGGAACTGGCGGCGCTGCTCCAGGCGCAGAACCTCTGGTGCGAGTTTGCCGACCCGGACTGCATCGTGTTTATGGTCTCGCCCGATACGCCGGCAGAGGATTTCACGCGCCTGTATGACGCCCTGCGCGCCATCCCGGCGAAACCGCCGATTGCAGACTGTCCGCCGCCGCTGCCAAGGCCGGAGCGGGCGCTGCCCATCCGGGAGGCTCTGCTTTCTCCCTGCGAGACTCTGCCCCTGGACGCCTGCCTGGGCCGCGTTCTGGCGGCGCCCACGGTGAGCTGTCCGCCGGCGGTACCCATCCTCACCTGCGGGGAGCCGATCGGCCCGGAGGCCTTGAATCTGCTGCGTTATTACGGCGCGGAGACCTGCGATGTGGTCTGCCAAGAAAAAATACTTGACAGCGCACCCTGACAGGAGTATAATGCAAAGGCTGTAAAGGAAGAATGCTTTGCACTGGAGGCGAAAACGGTGCCGGACGAGACAGTATGGCGCACGATGCTGTTTGATTTTTACGGTGAACTGCTCACCGAAAAACAGCGGGAGTATTTCGATCTCCACTACAATTCCGACCTCTCTCTTGCCGAGATCGCGGAGTCATCCGGCATTTCCCGGCAGGGCGTGTGGGACATCATCCGCCGTGCCGAGGCCATCCTCCGGGAGACGGAGGAAAAGACCGGCCTGGTGGCCCGGTTTCAGGCCCAGCGGGAGACCCTCCGCGGCGTGGAGGGAAAGCTCGCGGTCCTGGAGCGCATCACCGAAGGCGAGGCGCAGAAGCTCACCCGAGAGATCATGGACTGTCTGAATGAACTGAAGCAAGCCTAATCTGGAAAGGACACAGCAATGGCATTTGAATCCCTTTCTGACAAATTATCCGCCGCCTTCAAGCGTCTGCGCGGCAAGGGCAGACTGACGGAGGCCGACGTCAAAGAGGCCATGCGCGAGGTCAAGCTCGCCCTGCTGGAGGCCGACGTGAACTTCAAGGTCGTCAAGGACTTTGTGAAGAAGGTCACCGAGCGTGCCACCGGCGCGGACGTGCTGGAGAGTCTCTCTCCCGCGCAGATGGTCATCAAGATCGTCGATGAGGAGCTCACCGCCCTCATGGGCAGCGAGAACCAGAAGCTGAACATCTCCAGCAAGTCTCCCAGCGTGGTCATGCTGGTGGGCCTGCAGGGCGCGGGCAAAACCACCAACGGCGCCAAGCTGGCCGGCTATATGCGCAAGCAGGGCAAGCGCCCGCTGCTGGTGGCCTGCGACGTGTACCGTCCCGCCGCCATCCAGCAGCTGGAGACCGTGGGCAAGCAGCTGGACATCCCCGTGTTCCAGATGGGACAGGGCGACCCGGTGGAGATTGCCAGGGCCGGCATCGAGCATGCCCGCAAGCACGGCAATGATCTGGTGTTCCTGGATACTGCCGGCCGCCTGCACATTGACGAGACCCTCATGCAGGAGCTGCAGAACATCAAGGCTGCGGTGGAACCGGCGGAGATTCTGCTGGTCATCGACGCCATGATCGGCCAGGACGCTGTGGCCACGGCTACGGCCTTTGACGAGGCGCTGGACATCACCGGCGTCATGCTCACCAAGCTGGACGGCGATGCCCGCGGCGGCGCGGCTCTCAGCATCAAGGCCCTCACGGGCAAGCCCATCAAGTTCGCCGGCATCGGCGAGAAGCTGGACCAGATCGAGCCATTCCACCCGGACCGCATGGCCAACCGCATCCTCGGCATGGGCGACGTGCTCACCCTGATTGAGAAGGCGGAGCAGGCCTTCGACGAGAAAAAGGCCGAGGAGATGGCCGAGCGTCTGCGTCAGAACAAATTCACTCTGA
>CAMHRJ010000144.1 GCA_946187475.1 uncultured Clostridia bacterium
GCTGCCTTCGGGTCGGTCAGGCAGAGGGCCTCGATGGTCTCCAACGTGTTATAGAGAAAGTGGGGCTTGATTTGCGAGAGCATGAGCTGCATCCGCTGCCGCTCCCGCTCCCTGCGAACCATCTCCTGCGCGCCCTGCAAATGGGGCCACAGGTAGTACAGCGTACAGCAGCCTACAATGGCGATGGTCAGAAACGTGACCGGCTGCTCGGAGTATCCTACGCTGTAGTCCAGCCAAATGGAGATCAGAACGATGGGAACGATAGCAATCGGAATCCAAATCTCCTTGCCGTTTGTTTGGTGTGATTTGCGAGCACTGATCCAGGCCAGGCCCGCAAGCAATATGAGGCTGATGACCAGACAGGTATTTGACAGTGGTCCGCCCTGATAGCGATTATTTTCAATGAAAAAAACGAGATGAGAAAACAGGGCGGTCAGGTAAAGTGCAGTGTTGAGTCCCACCAGCACCCAGCCCTGCCGGAAGTGGTGCTCCGGCTCCACCAAATAGTAGGGCAGCAGCAGGATGATGGGACGCAGAATGAAACCGGAAATCGACAGAACAGTCCGAAGCATGTCTCGCGACGTACTGCCGGCGGCAATCAGGTTTTCCGTGTAGTTTTGCACGATCAGCCCTAGAACAAGAAGCAAGAGAAGACCGAATACCTGTTTTTGCCGTTTGCTGAAAGAGGCATCTACCGAGATTGCAAAGGCAAGCGCACCCACCTGAATCACAAGCGGTATCATCGCCATGAGCATATAGGTGGCTTGTTGATCCAGGTGCAGGGAGAACATGCCGCATCCCTCCTTTTTTGTTGTTACAATATACCAGAAAACGGGTGAAAGATCAAGGTGTCCACAATTTTTTTCAAAAAAACGAGAATTGTAACACTATTGTACGCTTTGTGCTGTATTATAATCAAATAAAGAAGTGTATCGTGTGAATTTTCTGCGTTTATGTGTGAGGAGAACAACATGCAACAGAGGAAAACCAGTATTTTCAGAAATCAGGCTGTGGAGAAGATTTCTTCCCCGGATCTTCTTTCCGATTATCTGCGGGTGACCAACCCCGGCGTATGGGTGGTGCTGGCAGTCGTCATCCTGCTGCTGGCGGGGCTGCTGGTCTGGGCCTGCGTCGGGACGCTGGAAACCACCGCGGCGGCGAAGGTCATTGTGGAGGATCACAAGGCAGAGGTCTTCCTCCCCGACGGCAGCTCTGTTAAGGCCGGAATGCCTCTGCGGGTGGCCGGTCAGGAGACGACGATCGCTTCTGTAGAATCAGACCAATTCGGCCGCTGTATCTGCTATGCGGAGCTGCCTCTTCCGGACGGAACCTATGACGGTATGGTGGTCGTCCAGCAAATCCGCCCGATTTCTTTCCTGCTTGAAAGCAACTGATTCGAGGAATTTTACATGGAAATCACAAAGAAAAAAACTGCTCTGAAATCCGGCGTCGCGAAGGTCCCCATGGTGATGCAGCTGGAGGCCCTGGAATGCGGCGCGGCCTGCCTTGCCATGGTGCTGGCATATTATGATAAATGGGTTCCGTTGGAGCAGGTGCGGGTGGACTGCGGCGTAGGCCGTGACGGCTCCAAGGCAAAGAACCTCCTGCGGGCAGCCAGAAGCTACGGGCTCTCTGTGAGCGCCTACCGCATGAGCCTGGAGGCCCTGCGGGATAAAGCCGCCTATCCCTGTATCCTCCACTGGAACATGAACCACTTCGTGGTGCTAAATGGGTTCCGTGGGAAGTACGCCTACTTAAACGATCCGGCCCGGGGCGTCGTGAAGGTGACCGCAGAGGAGCTTGACGCCTCCTTCACCGGCGTCGTCCTGCTGCTGGAGCCGGGCGAGAGCTTCACGCCCGGCGGCAAGCGGGAAAGCACAGTGGCCTTCGCGAAGAAACGCCTGGTGGGAACCGGCGCGGCGGTGGTCTTCGTGGTTCTGACCACGGTCATCTCCTACCTGTTTGGGATCGCCAATTCCGTTACCGCGCGGATCTTTCTGGACCGTCTGCTGACCGGCACGGACCGGAATTGGCTCATGCCCTTCCTGATTGTGCTGCTGGGATTGGCTGCAATTCAGCTGATTGCCGCCTGGATTCGGGCGATCTACGCCTACAAGCTCAACGGCAAGCTGGCCGTGGTGGGCAGCACCAGCTTCTTCTGGAAGGTGCTGCACCTGCCCATGGAGTTTTTCAGCCAGCGCCTCATTGGCGACATTCAAATCCGGCAGGATCAGAACGCCGCCATCGCCGGGACGCTTGTGGGCACCTTCGGCCCGCTGGTTTTGAGCACTCTGGTTATGGTCCTGTATCTGGTCTTCATGCTTTCCCAGAGCCTTCTTTTGAGCGCAGTCGGTCTGGGCGTGCTGGCCCTGAACATCGTGCTGGCCCGGGTGATTGCCAACCGCCGCATCCATATCATGCGGCTGCTGCTCCGGGAGCAGGGCAAGCTGGAGTCCGCCACCGCCACCGGGATTGAGATGATCGAAACCATTCAGTCCAGCGGCTCGGAGCAGGGATACTTCCAGAAATGGGCCGGCCATCAGGCGGCGGTGAACCGGCAGGAGATCCTGGCAGAGAAAACCAACCGGTTTTTAGGCGGCGTCCCCTCCTTCTTGACCACGCTCTCCAATTATGCCGTGCTGGTGCTGGGCATCCTGCTCACCATGCAGGGGAAATTCACCCTTGGCGGCGTGATGATGTTCCAGGGCTTTCTGACCGCCTTCCTGTCTCCGGCCATGCAGCTGGTGAACGCCAGCCAGGCCCTGCAGGAGATGCGCACCCAGATGGAGCGGGTGGACGATGTGATGGAGTACCCGAACGATCCGGGTCTCGTGTCGAAAGCGCCTGCGGATGCGCCGATGGAAAAGCTTCGGGGCAATGTGGAGCTGAAGAATATCACCTTCGGCTATTCCAAGTTGGAAGAGCCGCTGATTTCCGATTTCTCTCTGTCGTTAAAGACCGGCCAGCGGGTGGCCCTGGTGGGCGCCTCCGGCTGCGGAAAGTCCACCATTGCCAAGCTGATCTCCGGCCTGTACCAGCCCTGGAGCGGTGAGATCCTCTTTGACGGAAAGCCGCGCAGCGCCTGGCCCCGGGAGGTCATGACGGGCTCGGTGGCCGTGGTGGATCAGGAGATCATTCTCTTTGAAGACACGGTGGAAAACAACATCAAGCTGTGGGACAGCTCCATCCAGGACTTTGAAATGATCCTGGCCGCCCGGGACGCCCAGCTCCACGATGACATCGTGCAGATGCCCGGCGGATATCAGCACAAGCTGACAAACGGCGGAAAGAACCTCTCCGGCGGCCAGCGGCAAAGGCTGGAGATTGCCCGGGTGCTGGCCCAGGATCCCATGATCATTATCCTGGACGAGGCCACCTCCGCTTTGGACGCCAAAACGGAGTTCGAGGTCGTGAACGCAATTAAGGATCGAGGAATCACCTGCATCGTCGTGGCCCACCGGCTCTCCACCATCCGGGACTGCGACGAAATCATCGTCCTGGACCGTGGCCAGGTGGTGGAGCGCGGTACCCATGACGAGCTGATGGCAAGAGACGATGTATACGCCTCGCTCGTGGCAAATGAATAGGGGGTGTCATGATGGGCTGGTTTGAAAGTCAAATTGAAGAGCGAAAAACAGCCGATCAACAGGCGCTGGAGGACTCCTTTGTCAAGGTTGCCGGAGTTGTGCTGGGGCAGCGCAGCGCCGAAAAAATCAGCGACGAGCGGATCGTCACAAAAAACGCCGTCGACGAGATTTTGAAGGCTTATCACTACAAGCCGGTGGAGCCCCCGGAGTCCATCCGGGACGCGGACGCCCAGCTGGATTACTGCCTGCGGCATTACGGCCTCATGCAACGTTCGGTAGAACTGACGAAAGGCTGGTACAAGGACGCCTACGGGCCCATGCTGGGCTTCTTGGGCGAGGAAAAGCTGCCGGTGGCGCTGCTGCCGGGACGTTTTCACGGATATTTCTATACAGACCCAGGCACAAAGGAACGGGTCAATTTGAACAAACGCACAGAGATGCGGCTTGCGCAGCAGGCTGTGTGCTTCTACCGCCCCCTGCCCCAAAAGAAGCTGGGGATGGACGATCTGCTTCTCTACATGAAGCGGTGTGTTTCTTTGGCCGACTGTGCATGGATTGTGGCTGCGGCGCTGGCCGTCACCATGGTGGGCTTGCTGCTGCCCCGGCTCACCCGGGCATTGACCGGTCCGGTCCTGCAAAGCAAATCTCCAAACGCCCTCATCGGGGCGGGGATCTGCGTGCTCTTCGTGCTGGTCGCCTCGCAGCTGCTCAGCGCAGCAAATGGCCTGGTCGTCAAACGGCTGGAGGTCAAAACAAGCCTCGGCGTGCAGGCCTCCATCCTGATGCGGCTGCTGTCGCTGCCCGCCAGCTTTTTCCGGAAATACGGCCCCGGCGAGCTGAAAAGCAGGGCTATGGGCGTGCGCACAATCAGCACATTGCTCATCGGGATTGTCATGTCCACGGGGCTCAGTTCCATTTTCGCACTGCTCTATCTGCCGCAGATTCTCAGTTTCGCACCGTCTTTGGCGCTGCCATCACTGGCGGCCATCGTACTGACTGTGGGCGTCACCGCCGCCGCCACCTTCGCCCAGGCGCGGATTAACCGCAAGCACTTAGAGCACGAAGCCAGGGAATCCGGCCTGCGCTATGCCCTGCTCTCCGGGGTCCAGAAAATCAAGCTGGCGGGAGCGGAGAAGCGTGTCTTTGCCAAATGGCTGGACGTCTACGCCGAGGGTGCGGAGCTGGTCTATAATCCGCCCACGCTTGTAAAGGTCAGCGGCGTGTTTACGCTGGGGATCACCTTGATTTCCAATATCGTTCTGTATGGTCTTGCCGTCCGAAACGGCATTCAGCCTGCATCCTGGTTCGCCTTCTCCGCAGCCTACGGCGCCCTCATGGGTGCGTTTACGGCTCTGGCAAACACCGCCGCCTCAGCGGCAAAAATCCGGCCCATTCTGGAAAACGCGGAGCCCATCTTATCCGCGGTCCCGGAGACCAACGAGGGCAAGGAGATCGTCACCGCCCTGTCGGGAAGCGTGGAGCTGGATCACGTTTCCTTCCGCTACAGCAGCGACACGCCCTACGTATTAAAGGACTTATCCTTGAAGATCCGCCCCGGCGACTACGTGGCCATCGTGGGCAAAACCGGCTGCGGCAAATCCACGCTGATCCGGCTGCTCCTGGGCTTTGAGACCCCGGAGAGCGGCGCGGTGTATTACGACGGAAAAGACTTGCGGAGCCTGGATCCGGCCTCCCTGCGAAGGCACGTCGGCACGGTGATGCAGGACGCGGGGCTGTTTCAGGGAGATATCTATTCCAATATTGTGATCTCCGCCCCGCAGCTGGGTCAGGCGGAAGCCTGGGAGGCCGCAGAGGTTGCCGGGGTTGCCGATGACATCCGCGCCTTCCCCATGGGCATGCACACCCATGTGACCGAGGGGCAGGGCGGCATCTCCGGCGGGCAGAAGCAAAGGATTCTGATCGCCCGGGCCATCGCCCCGAAGCCGAAGCTGCTGATCTTCGACGAGGCAACCTCGGCGCTGGACAATAAAACGCAAAAGCACATCTCCAAGGCTCTGGACGCCATGGATTGCACCCGCATCGTCATCGCCCACCGACTGTCTACGATCAAAAATTGCAGCCGTATCCTTGTGCTGGACGGTGGCCGGATCATCGAGGAAGGAAGCTATGACGAGCTGATTGAAAAAGGCGGCTTCTTTGCCGAGCTGGTCCGACGCCAGCAGCTCACAACAATCCAGGAATAAAGATGCTTTGCTCTCACATCGCTCCTTATCCGTGCATTGCAGGACACAGCGTCCTGAATGAATATTGAAATTGAAAAAAGAAAGGACCAACACGACCATGGAAAACAAATTTGCGAGATTTATGCGAAACTCCGGCCCGGCGCGGTTTTTCGTGCCCCTCGGCATCATCCTCATCGCTGTCGGCATCTTTCTGATGACCC
>CAMHRJ010000145.1 GCA_946187475.1 uncultured Clostridia bacterium
GTTCTCTACGGTGACGTCGTTGGCGGCCAGGAGCTGATCGTAGGAGGCGGACATGCCGAAGCGGTCCTGGATGCCTACGCGCTTGAGCTTGCCGCAGCCCAGCTCGGCCATGGCAGTGCCCACGGCGGTGCCGAGGCCGTTGTAGATGTTATGGTCCTCCACGGTGACGATCTTGCCGGTGTCCCGGGCCGCAGCGGCCACGCAGGCCACATCCAGAGGTTTGATGGTGTGCATGTCGATGACGCGCACGTCCATGCCCTCGGCGGAGAGCTGCTCTGCCGCAGCCAGAGCCAGGCGCACGGTATCGCCGATGGCAAAAATGGCGGCGTCCTTGCCAGGGCGGAGAAGCTTGGCCTTGCCGAATTCAAATTCCTCGTCCGGGCCATAGATGTCCGGCATGCCGTTGCGGGTGAAGCGGAGATAGACCGGGCCCTGCTTTTCGGCAGCGGCGCGCACCAGCTTCCGGGCGGAGTGGTAATCCGCCGGCATGCAGACGGTCATGTTGGGAATGGAGGTATAGATGCCCATATCCTCGATGCACTGGTGGCTGGCGCCATCGGCGTCAGGGGTCATGCCCGCGTGGGAGCAGGCCAGCTTCACATTCAGGTTCGTGTAGCAGGCCTCCTGGCGGATCATCTCCACCATGCGCATGGAGCCGAAGACGGCATAGGTCACGACGAAGGGGATGATCCCGCTGGCAGCGAGACCCGCCGCCAGACCTGCCGCGCTCTGCTCGGCGATGCCCACGTTCACGTGCTGCTCCGGCAGGGCCTTCTTAAACGCGTCGGTCTTGCAGCTGCCGCCCAGGTCCGCGTCAATGACAAAGATGTTGGGGTTTTCCTGTCCCAGGGCGACGATCTCGTCGGCAAAGCCCTCTCTGGTCGCCTTACTCATTTCGCGGCACCTCCGTTCAGTTCCTCCATGGCCTGTGCGTACTGCTCATCGTTGGGCGCTTTGCCGTGCCAGCCGGCCTGGTTCTCCATGAAGGAGACGCCCTTGCCCTTGATGGTGTGGGCAATGATGGCTTTGGGAATGCCGTTCTCGCGCGCGCGAATGGCGTCCAGGGTCTCGACGATCTGCTGCATATTGTTGCCGTCGATCTCCCAGGTCTCGAAGCCGAAGGCCTGGAACTTCTTGACCACGTCACCCAGAGGCATGACGTCGTCGGTGCGGCCGTCGATCTGCAGGCCGTTCATATCTGCGAAAGCCACCACGTTGTCCAGGTGGTACTTGTTGCAGATCTGGGCAGCCTCCCAGATCTCACCCTCGGCCAGCTCGCCGTCGCCCAGGATGGCAAAGACGCGGTAAGCCTTATGCATCCGCTTGGCAGCCAGCGCCATGCCCGCCGCGCAGGCGAAGCCCTGACCCAGGGAGCCGGTGGAAATGTCGATGCCGGGGCATTTTTTCATGTCCGGATGACCCTGCAGGAAGGAGCCCTCCTTCCGGAGCGTATCCAGCGCGGAGACATCAAAGAATCCACGCTCGGCCAGCGCCGCATAGAGCGCCGGGCAGGAATGGCCCTTGGACAGGACCAGACGATCCCGGTCCTCCCACTTGGGGTTGGCGGGGTCGACGTTCATCTCATAGAAATAGAGCGCGGTGATATAGTCCACGGCAGACAGAGAGCCGCCGGGATGCCCCGAACCAGCTTTGTGGAGCATGGAAATGATGTGCTTGCGGTGCTTTAAGGCCTGGGCCTCCAGCTCCGCGATGCTTCTCTCGTGCATGATAGTTCCTCCTCCCGAAAACAATCATCCGATGCCCGGAGCGCCCTCCGGACAGGCTTCAATGACGGTTTTCAGTATATCAGAACGATTCTGCCCGGTCAATGTAAAATCCCGTCAAACGCTATGGTTTGACGGGATTTTTTGATTGAAAAACATAATTAAATGCCTGATTTTTCCGAATCCGGAAGGACACTGCGCAGGACCGCATCGTGGGCCGCCAGCTCAAAGCGGTCGTCCAGGGGTTCCAGGCAGAAATCCGGATGGCGGGTCTGGATGGCCGTCTGGAGCAGGAAGTCACAGAAGGACGGATTCTTGGGCAGGATGGGGCCATGGCTGTAGCTGCCGAAGACGTTTCGATAGCGGACGCCCTCTCCCCCGTCTTCGCCGTTGTTGCCGCTGCCGGCGAGAATCCTGCCCAGTGGTTCCACGCCGGAGCCCAGGTAGGTCTTGCCGCTGTGGTTTTCAAAACCCACGACGACGCTGCCGCCGGAGTGCTCCCCGCAGCGGAAGGCGAAGTTGCCGATCATGCGCTCCCTGGAGCCCACGGTATAGAAATCGATGGCCTCAATGAAGTCGCAGCGGACGCCGTCCCAGGTCTCGTAATAATTGCCGAGCATCTGGTAGCCGCCGCAGATGGCGAGGACGGTCTTGCCGTCCTGAATGGCGGCTTTCAGCTCTTTATCCTTGCCGGACTTCAGGTCCGAGAGCAGCACCTCCTGCTCGAAGTCCTGACCACCGCCGATGAAGATCAGATCGGCATTGGCAAAGTCGGCCTTGGCGCCGGCGGGCACCTCGGTGATCTCGGCATCAATACCGCGCCAGGCAAGGCGCTGCTTCATGCAGAGGATGTTGCCCCGGTCGCCGTAGAGGTTCAGGAGGTCCGGGTAAAGATGGCAGATGCGAAGGGTTGTGCTCATTCCCAAAACTCCTTTCCGCCCAGGCGCTTTTGCAGGGTACTGCGCAGATCCAGCATGGCCGTGTAGGTGGGCATGATGAAAACGCGGTCCTCACTCTGGCACATCCGCTCTACCAGCGTGGGATAATCGTGGATGATCTCCATCCGATCCGCCGGCACACCGGCGTATTTCAGGCGCAGGGCCATATCCTCAGCGCGGACACCGGAGACCAGCACCCGGGTCAGGCGGTCGCCCATGGTAGAGAGCCGCTCGAAATCCGCGTCCCAAATCCAGGAGATGTCCGTGCCGTCGGCGTCCTTGTCGTTGAGGCAGACCACGAACATGGCGGCATCCGGCAAGGCAGCCAGATAGCGCATGACCTGGTTGCAGCCGGCGGGGTTTTTCACCAGCATCATGCGGCCGGGCGTACCCTCCAGGTCGAACTTCTCCATGCGCCCGAAGCCGCAGTCGAAGCTGGCCAGAGCACCGGCAATCTCTGCACGCTGGAAGCCGAAGGCATCCAGGGCGGCAGCCGCGCCGGCGGCGTTATAGATGTTATAGACCGCGGGAAGGTTGATATGCAGGAAGAGGTCGCGGCCGTTCAGGTCCATGTTGACGCTGCTGGAGTCCACGTCCTGAGCGGTGATCTCCGTGACCGCGTACTGGGGCGTGGGGCGGGAATAGCCGCACTTGGGGCAGCGGAAGCCGCCCAGATGACCGTAGGTGCGGTAGTCGTATTCATACTCGGTCTTGCAGTGGATGCAGTGGGGCGCATCGGAGAGCACCTTGGCGTCCCCCCGCTCCAGCGGCACATTCAGGCCGAAGAACACCGTGGGGTTTTTCACGTGGGACGGGATGGAGGCAATCAGGGAGCAGTCCGCATTCAGGCACAGGAGGGATTCCGGGGAATGGGAGATGCCCTCGATGATGTTGTTCAGGGTGTGGGTGATCTCGCCATAGCGGTCCAGCTGGTCCCGGAAGACGTTGGTGGCCACGATGACCTCGGGCTTGAGGTACTTCAGGACGGTCTTGGAGGCCGCCTCGTCACATTCGATGACGGCGAATTCCTTCTTCGCCTTGCCGGTGAGGGTGGCGTTCATGCAGAACTCCGCCGTAATGCCGGAGATCAGGTTCGCGCCGGATTTGTTGGAAAAATAGGACTTTTTCGTATCAATGAAGGCCTGCTCCACCATACGGGAGGTGGTGGTTTTGCCGTTGGTGCCGGTGATCAGGATGGTGCGGACGTTCCTGGATACCACGCCCAGCACATCAGGACAGATTTTCAGCGCCACGCGGCCGGGAAATGCCGTGCCGCCGCGGCCCAGAAGGCGGATCGCCCACCGCGACAGCTTGCAGCTGAGCACGGCGAGGAAAACTCGGATGAAATGCATTGGTTCAGTTTGCTCCTTTGACAACAGAATCGGGCACCGTCGGAATCGTGACGTCCTTGCCCAGGGCGTTCACCCGGGCCCGGACCACGATGCTGGCCGAGGCGTTCACAAACAGGATGCGGTAGTCCGCCGTGCCCTGCAGCACCAGCTCCGTCATGTTCCCTTTGGAACCGGTCAGCGTGAGCACGCAGTTGGAATACTTCAGATCCAGAGGCTCCAGCGCGCCGAGATAGGCGTCCAGGAAGGACTGGACCATGTCGTCCGGCACGGTCACCCGGTAGGTCACGCGGCTTCGATCGCGGATGGTGCTGATTTCCAGATCGGACTGGTAGATGCCCTTGCCCCACTCCAGCAATTCCATAAAGTTGCGGGGAATGGCGTTCTGGTTCTCGGCGTTGACGCCGGACTCCTCCACATTTTTGCCGTGGATTTTATAGAAGGTGTAGTCCCCGGATTTCAGGCTCACCGTGATCTGGGTGGCGGTGGTGTCCTGGAACGGGAAGCGGATGGCCTTGAACCGGCTGTTGACCTCGTTGCCGGAGGTGTCGATGTTCAGATCGAAGCTCAGGTCCGAGGCTTCGGCGTTATAGACCCTGGAGAGCATCCGGGCGCAGTCCACGTAGTCCTTGATGGTGCGGGTATAGACCACCCAGCCGGCAGCCAGCAGCAGGCAGAGAATCAGCACCGCTGCAACGATTGCCCTTGTTTTCCGGCGCATGGTCTCACCTCCCTGTGGACAAAACCGGTTTTTCATCTTATAATGTACCACAAGTTTCACATTCTCACAATACCATTTTTTCGAGGGAGGGATCGCCATGGGCAGGGCGCGAATCGGCTTTTGGGCCGCGGAATGTCTGCTGTGGCTGGCCTTCCTGGCGCTGGATTTTTACGAGGTGATCAACACCGCTCCGCTGAAGTTTCTGGCCATTTTGCTGTGCGCGGTATTTGCCCTCTGGCAGGCCCGGGATCGGGATGGTAAACTCATCGCCGCTGCCCTGGCGCTTTCGGTATTGGCGGACGTGTTTTTGCTGCTGCTGGATCGGTGGTACCCATTGGGAATCGGCATATTTCTCATGGTGCAGGTGCTGCACACTCTGCGGCTCTGCGCCCTGCGGAAGCTGGACCCCAAGGCGGACCTCATCATCCGCGCGGCTGTTTCTCTGCTGGCGGTGCTGGCAACGGTGCAGATGGGCCTGGTGTCCATGCTGGCGGCGGCCTACATCAGCTGGTTCGGGCTGAACGTGGCGGAGGCGCTGATCTTCGCCCGGGCCAGGCGTTCATCCACCGCCGCCCTCTACGCTGCGGGTCTGGCGCTGTTTTTCTGCTGCGACCTCTGCGTGGGACTGAACCACGTGTTTCCGTCGGACCTCACGGGCATCGCCATGTGGGCGTTTTACATTCCGGGACAGGTTTTGATCGTGTCCTCGGTGAATCTGGAGGAATAAGACTTTGAAAAAACTGCTTTCTGTTTTGATCGCGCTGGCGCTGGCGCTCTTTACCATCAGCATCTCCATCGCCGTGCCGATTCTGAGCCGGAGCTTCTATGTCATCCATGTGCGGGTGCTGGATCTGCCGGGTCAGACCGGATGGACGGAGTCGGAGATCCTGGACGCCTATGACGAGATGATGTCCTTCGAGCTGAAGGGCACGGAGTTCGGCACCGGCGTTCTGAACTGGTCGGAGTCCGGCAAGGCCCACTTCACCGACGTGCGGGGGCTGTTTCAGCTGGATCTGAAGGTGGCAGCGGCCAGCCTGGTGGCACTGGCGATGCTGCTGCTGTTTTCCATGGTGATGAAGCCCCACCGCTTCGGCGGTCGCGGGCCCAGCTTCTGGGCAGGGGCAGGCACGCTGGTGCTGTTCGCGGTCATCGGCGGCCTGGGCTCGCTGAACTTTGACCGGGCCTTCACGGTGTTCCACCACATCTTTTTCCCCGGAAAGACCAACTGGCTCTTCGACCCGAATGTGGACC
>CAMHRJ010000146.1 GCA_946187475.1 uncultured Clostridia bacterium
AAAAAGAGCGAGCCCGGCGCCAAGACCGCCGTCACCGAGTACCGCACCATCAAGGCCAAGGGCTCTCTGAGTCTGGTGGAATGCCGGCTGCTCACCGGACGCACCCACCAGATCCGCGCCCAGATGGCCGACGCCGGCTGGCCGCTGCTGGGCGACGGGAAATACGGCAAGGAGCGGGTGAACCACGCCTACGGTGAGAAGGGGCAGAATCTCTACTCCTACAAGCTGGAGTTCGCCTTCCCCACCGACGCCGGAATGCTGGAATATCTGCGCGGGAAGACCTTCACGGTGGAGAGCGTGCCATTCGTGGAGAAATACTTCCCGGGCGTGACGCTGGGAGACTGAGCCATGGACATGAATTACTGCATGCAGTGCGGCACGAAGCTGCGCATGAAATATCATCTGGCGCCGGATGGCGAGGACGCGGGGATGGTGCCCTGGTGCGACACCTGCGAAAGCTTCCGCTGGCCGGTGTTCAATACCGCCGTCAGCATGATCGTGCTGAATGAGGCCCGAGACAAGATCCTGCTGATCAAGCCGCCCAAGGGCGAGGGCTATGTCTTCGTGGCCGGGTACGTGATGCAGGGCGAGGAGGCCGAAGAGACTGTCCGCCGGGAGGTGGCGGAGGAGGTCGGGCTCCAGGTGACGGCGGCGCAGTTTCGCCACAGCCGTTATTACCCGCGAACCAACACCCTGATGCTGAACTTCACCGCCGTGGTGCCGGAGGCCGCGCCCCACCCCAACCACGAGATGAAAGAGGCCCGATGGTTCACGCCGGAAGAAGCGAAGGAAGCCATCCGCCGCGGCAGCCTCGCGGAGGCGTTTTTGCTGGGGTATCTCACTGATGGAAAATACGATTTTCCAGAATAAAGAGCAAGCGAGCTGAGAATCCTCAGCTCGCTTTGTTATGCGTGAAAATACGTCTCGATTTCGGCTTTTGTGGCTTCGCAGGAGCCCTGGATCATGGTGGGCTTGCCGCCGCCTTTGCCCCGGAGGGCGGCGTTGATGGCCTTCGCCTCGGCGCGGAGGTCCACGGTCTTGCTGCCGATGATGTAACGGTAGCCGTCGGCGTCATTGCCGGAGAAGGCCGCGCAGACGCCGCCGGCCAGCTCCATGCCCGCGTTCACCAGCTCGCGCATGGCGACGGGGTCTTCAAACTCATCCACGATGCAGATATTCCCGGGGGTTGCGCGGAGGCTCCGCAGGCGCATGTCGCAGAGCTTTCGATCCCGCTCCGCCAGAGTGCGCTCCAGGGCCTCCTTCTCCTGCAGGAGCTTTTCCACCGCGGGGACGATCTCGTCCCGGGGCGCGCTGAGGAGGTTCGAGATGGCCTTCACCTGCTCGGCGCGCTTGTCGTAATCCCCCTGGGCGTCGGTGCCGGCAAGAATCGTGATGCGCATGCCGCCCCGATGACGCATGGCGTCGATGATCTTGGCGGCGCCGATCTCCCCGGTACGCTGCACATGGGGCGCACAGCAGGCGCAGACGTCGTAGCCCTCGATGGTGACGATACGGACGTTCTCCGTCAGCTCCAGCTTGCTGCGGTAGGTCATATTGGGCAGCAATGCCGGGTCAGGGTATTCTGTTTGAACGGGCACGTCGGCCCAGATGGCCTCGTTCACCAGCCGTTCCAGCTCCAGCAGCTGCGCCCAGGTGAGCTCGCCGCTGAGGTCGAAGATCACCGCGTCTTCCCCCAGGTGGAAGCCCACGTTCTCATAGCCGTAGCGCTTATGGGCAAAGCCGCAGAAGAGATGCTCGGCGGTATGGCTCTGCATCCGGCGAAAGCGCACCGGCCAGTCCAGCTCGCCGTGGACGGTCTCCCCCACCGGGAGCGGCGCGGAGAGATAGTGGGCGATGCCCTCCGGTTCCTCCTGCACGTCCAGGACGGCTGCGCCGCCCAGGGTACCGGGGTCCGCCGGCTGGCCGCCGCCCTCCGGGAAGAAGGCCGTTTGGTCCAGGATCACGCGCCAGCGCTCCCCTGCCGGTTCGCAGTTTAGAACGATCGCGTCAAAGGCTTTCAGGTGGCTGTCCAGATCGTATAGTTTCAGGGTCATGTCGATTCTCCGTTTCTGGTTGCAAATTGCTGAAAATCATTATAGAATAATTGCCCAATTCCGGCAAGATGGAAATTGACTTTTTATTTACCCAGCGTTATAGTGGGTAAAACCTTCGGAAAGGAGTTGCTGCACATGCACAGCAAAACCGCAAAACTGGTCTATATCGCCCTTCTGGCCGCGCTCTGCTGTGTGGCGACCATGGTGATTCCCATCCCCACGCCCACGGGCGGGTACTTGAACGCCGGCGACATCGTGGTGGTGCTCTCCGCCCTGCTGGCAGGGCCATACTGGGGCGCTGCTGCATCCGGGCTGGGCTCGGCGCTGGCCGATCTCTTCGCGGGATACGCGATCTACGCCCCGGGGACGCTGCTGGCCAAGGGGCTGGCGGCGCTGGTGGCGGGACTGCTGTTCCGGCGCTGGAAGAAGGCCATTCCCGCAGCTGTCTGCGGCGAGGTGCTGATGGCGCTGGTGTATTTCCTCTACGAGAGCACGGCCCTGGGCTTCGGTCTGGCGGCCGGGGCGGAGATTCCGGGGAATCTCCTGCAGGGCGCCGTGGGCGCGGCAGGCGGTGTCGCGCTGTATCACGCGCTGTGGAAAGTGCCGGAGATTCGGGAGTTTTCGGAAACCATAAAATAGAAAAGGAGCGCTCAGGCGCTCCTTTTTGTTGTTTTTATTTTGTTTTCCGGGCAGTGAAGCAGTGCCACTCTTCCTCACAGAAATGTTCCAGAATCTCAAAGCCGTTTTGCTTCAGGGCAGCGGCCACCTCGTCCTGGCGGCCTTCGATGATGCCGGAACAGAGGAACACGCTCTCGGGGGCGAGGAAGTCCCCCGCGATGGCCGAAAGCGGAATGATGACATCCGCCACGATATTGGCACAGACGATCTCATAACCTTTGCCAAGGGATGCGCGCATGCCCGCGTCGGAAAGCACGTCCCCGGCATAGACATTGAACCGATCCGGGCCGATGCCGTTCAGTGCGGCGTTGGACTCCGCAACCTCCGGAGCCTTGGGGTCAATGTCACAGCCCACGGCGCAGTCACAGCCCAGCAGCAAACCGCCGATGGCCAGGATGCCGCTGCCGCAGCCCAGGTCCAGGATGCGCTTGCCCGGGGCGGAAAACTGCTCCAGCGCAGCGAGACACATCCGGGTGGTGGCGTGGCTGCCGGTGCCGAAGATCAGACCCGGGTCCAGCCGCAGAGGGACGCGGCCGTCTTCAGGAGCGTCCAGCCACTCGGGGACCACTACCAGCCGCTGGCCCACCTCGATGGGCACGTAGTACTGGCGCCAGTTGTTCTCCCAATCCTCGTCCCGGACGATGGAGGTCGTGACCTCCCGATCCAGTCCCGCGCAGATGGCAGCAAGCTGGGCACGGCCGTCTTCATCGTCTGCCAGATAGAATTTCACCCGGGAGACGCCGCGATACTGCTGCTCCAGTTCCTCGTCCACATAGTCCCAGTACTGGTGGTTCTGCTCCAGGAAGTTTTGAAAATCCTGCTCGTCCTCCACCACCATGCCGCCTGCACCCAAGGCCGCCAGCCGGTCGCAGAGCTCGTCCAGCTCCCCGCTCTTGGCAGGTACGGAAACCTCAATCCACTGCATGATCTGCACCCTTTCCCTTTGGATATGAAGGAAGTGTATCACATCGGGAATGGGAATGCAAGCGGCGTCAGCCCTTGCGGATGCCGTGCATGAAGCCGTCCAGAGCCGTGGAATGGACGTCCCCGGCGATAACGCGGTTTTTATAAATGTAAAGCGTGGCGCAGACGGTGTCTGCGGAGGCGTAGTTTGTCAGCCGGTAGGTATAGACCGTGCAGCACAGGCCGCCGTAGGGCGAGAGATCGAACCCCTGCTGGAGCTGGAGGGCGTTATAATCCGCGAAGACCCCCTCCATGGTTCGGGGCAGCACCACATCCTGTGATGCTTCCGTGGCGGAGTCCGCCTCCCAGCCGTTGGCGGCCAGATAGTCCACGCGGCCTGCCGTGGTACCCACGTTGTAGTGCATGGACAGGACGCCGCCGCTGGAGTGGGCAATCACCAGGGCGGAAAGGACGACGGCGGACAGGACCAGAAACAGTGCCGCCCGCTTCTTTGTGCGGGGTTTGGTTGGATGCATGGGGTCACCTCCCTGCTGCAAGCCTATTTCTTTTTAGGTTCAATTATGTTATAATTGTTAGACTGTTTTTGGTGAATTCTGTCCGGGAGGGATTGGATGGTTCGACTGGATAAGGTGCTTTCCGACGCGGGGCTCTGCTCCCGCAGCGATGCGCGGAAATGGATTCGCGCAGGCCGTGTAACGGTCAGCGGCAAGGTGGTGACCAAGCCTGAGACCAAGGTGGACCCTGAGACGGAGTCCGTCGCCGCGGACGGCGAGGCTGTGCTCTGGGCAAAGGAGCGGTATTACATGCTCCACAAGCCTGCCGGCGTCATCACCGCCACGGAGGATCCGACCCAGAAAACCGTTCTGGACCTGCTGCCGCCGGCGCTGCGTAAGGGGCTCTCCCCCGCCGGACGTCTGGACAAGGACACCACCGGGCTGCTGCTGCTCTCCACAGACGGCGACTGGATCCACCGGATCATTACCCCGGAAAAGCATGTGCCGAAGGTCTATCTGGCGGAGACCGAAGGCACGCCCACGGAGGAGCACGTCCGCCTGCTGGCCGACGGAATCCAGCTGGCCGACGGAACAAAATGCCTCCCGGCCCGTCTGGAAATTCTGAGCGAAGGGCATTGCCGCGTGACGGTGCATGAGGGAAAATACCATCTGGTTCGCCGGATGCTGGCCGCCTGCGGTACCCCCGTCCGCACCTCCATCGGCGGTCTGGAGCTGGACAAAAACCTCGCGCCCGGCGATTACAGACCTCTCACATGTGACGAAATTGACGCAATTTTTCTCAACAAGCAGTCCGTTATGTGACCAAAATTCGCAATTATTTGTTACAATAAAGACGCTATTCGAAAAAAATTCACAAAAAACGACCACTTTTCTATTGAAAAATGCACAGAAATTCGGTATGATAAAGCGTAGCGATTATCAAAAACATCTTGACTGCGAGGATTTGAGAAGAGAGACGCACGTCGAATGGAGGAGCATTTATGTCGAGCAGAATTTTTCAGGGTGTAATCGTACAAATGAAAGAAGCGACCGATCGTTGTATCGGTGTTGTGGACGAGCAGGGCTTCGTCATCGCCTGCAGCGAGCTGGCCACCATCGGCTCCAAGCTGGAGGATTTCTCCGCCGTCGTGGGTGACGCCCAGGAGTCTCTGTTTACCACCCAGGAGCGTACTTATAAAATCCTGGCCGGCAGCACGGCCCGGTTCGAGTATGCCGTTTTTGTAGACGGCACCGACTCCATCTCCCGGGGCATCTGCATCCTGGCCGCCATCGGCATGAACGAGGCCAGCACCAACTTCGAGGAAAAGCACAACAAGGCTGCCTTCGTGAAGAACATCATCAGCGACAACATCCTCCCCGGCGACGTGTACGTCCGGGCCAAGGAGCTGCACTTCACCACCGACGTCCCCCGGGCTGTGCTGCTGGTGCGCCAGTTGGACAACACGGACATCGCCGTGCTGGAGCATGTGCAGAACCGCTTCCCCGATCGGCAGCACGATTTCGTGCTCAGCGTCAGCGAGTCCGACATCGTGGTCATCAAGGAGCTGGCCACCGAGGACGCCTCGGAGCAGATGTGCGCCCTGGGTCAGGAGCTGGTGAAGAGCATTCGCGATGCGCTCCACATCGAAACCGTCGTGGGTATCGGCACCACCGCTCGCCATCTGCGGGAGCTTGCCGACCGCTATAAGGAGGCCCAGGTGGCCATCGACGTGGGCAAGGTCTTTGAGCACGATCTGCCTGTGATTCATTATGAGAATCTCGGCATCGGCCGCATCATCTATCAGCTGCCGGTGACGCTGTGCGAAATGTTCC
>CAMHRJ010000147.1 GCA_946187475.1 uncultured Clostridia bacterium
TGGAGGACGCCTTCGATGGCGACGAGATCATCCTCCGCTTCGAGAAAACCGGCGACAGCAGCCGCCACATCATTGTGGAAGGAGGGACCAAATGCTGATTCTCGCCTTTGAGAGCACGGCCAAGGCCGCCTCGGTCGCCCTGGTGCGTGACGGTGTCCTGCTGGGCCAGACCACCCAGCTCAGCGGCCTGACCCACAGCCGCACACTTTTGCCTATGGCAGAAGACCTGATGAAGAATACCGGCGTCAGCCTCTCGGATGTGGAGGGCTTCGCTGTGGCTCACGGTCCCGGCTCCTTCACCGGCGTGCGCATCGGCGTCTCCGCCGTGAAGGGACTCGCCTGGGCGGCACAGAAGCCCGCCTGCGGCGTCTCTACCCTGGAGGCGATGGCCTGGCATGGTGTCGCGGCAGGAGAGGGCAGCCTCATATGCTGCTGCATGGACGCCCGACGCAATCAGGTCTATAACGCCCTGTTCCAGATTCATGACGGCCGCCCGGAGCGGCTGTGCGAGGACCGGGCCATCTCCGTAGAAGAACTGTTATCCGAGCTGCAGTCCAACGACTGGACGCCCTTCCTGGTGGGCGACGGCGCGGCACTTTGCAGCGCGGCCTTCCGGGCTGCCGATTTTGCCCATACTCTGGCCCCGGAAAATCTCCGCCACCAGAGCGCCTGGGGCGTGGCCATGGCGGCGCAGCGGCAGGAATTCGTTCCCGGCGACCGGCTCCAGCCGGTATACCTCCGCCTTTCCCAGGCAGAGCGGGAGCGACAGGCAAGATTATCACAGAATTGAAGATAGATAAGGAGAAAAAAGTTATGAGCAATGTCCACGTATTCGACCATCCGCTGATTCAGCACAAGCTGTCCATTCTGCGCGACGAGCGCACCAGCGTCAAAGAGTTCCGCGAGCTCATCTCCGAGATCGCCATGCTCATGTGCTACGAGGCCACCCGCGACCTTCCTCTGGAGGATGTGGAGGTTCAGACTCCCGTCGCCATGGCCCACTGCCGCCAGATCGCCGGCAAGAAGCTGGCCATCGTTCCCATCCTCCGCGCCGGTCTCGGCATGGTGGACGGCATGGTCACCATGATGCCCAACGTCAAGGTCGGCCACATCGGCCTGTTCCGTGACCCGGAGACTTTGGAACCGGTGAAGTATTACTTCAAGATGCCCGCTGACATCGCCGAGCGCGACGTCATCATTGTGGACCCCATGCTGGCCACCGGCGGCAGCGCTGCCGCGGCCGTGACCTTCCTGAAGGAAGCCGGCGCCCAGCACATCAAGCTCATGAGCGTCATCGGTGCTCCCGAGGGCGTGGAGGCCATGCAGAAGGCCCACCCGGACGTGGACATTTTCGTCGCTGCTGTGGACGAGCACCTGAACGACCACGGCTACATCGTTCCTGGCCTCGGCGACGCCGGCGACCGAATCTTCGGCACGAAATAATCGACTGAAAATGCAAAAAAACTGAGCTGTCTCTCGACAGCTCAGTTTTTCTTTGTGTTATTCGCTTTTCTCGAAGGTGATGACGTAGTCATCGCCGTCGTTCTCAGCACTGCAGACCATCCAGCCTGCGTGCTTTTCCCGCTCCAGGGCGTCGGCCAGCTCGGAGGCCTTCATGGTCTTGCGGTTGTAGCGCTCGACTTTCGTCTCTTTAGCCATGGTGTCCTCCTTAGCCCGCGTAGCGGATAGCGAAGCAATCCTCAGCGGTGAAGTCTTTCAGGAGCTCCTCCTGCCAGGCGCTGAAGTCCTCGTTGCGCAGCAGCTGCTCGGCCAGATAATCGCAGTAGCGATCGTTCTCGCCCACGAAGTAGATCAGGTGGTAGCCGGTGCTCTCGTTATAAACCAGATCCACGTCGCCGGCCTTGCGGCCGTCGGCAAAGCAGAAGTCGTTGAACTCGGGAACCATCTGGCCCTTGTAGATGTGCTCATAGAGACCGCCGTTGGTGTTGGAGCCGGGGTCCTGGCTGTGCTCGTTGGCCAAGGCGGCGAAGGCGTCCTCGGTCTGCTCGCCAGACTTCCACTCGTCCTGAACGGCCTTCATGGCCTCCTCGGCAGCGGCCTTCTCCTCGTCGGAGATGGTGCCGTCCTCGTCGGCGTCCTCAACGGAGATCAGGATGTGGCGCACGTCCACGGTGTTGTAGGTGTTGCCGTCGCGGCCCTCGAAGAGCACGACGTAGTAGCCGGAGTTCTCGTCCTCGATCACGCCCACGTCACCGGTCTTGCGGCTGGAGTCGAAGGCCCACTCGGAGAAGCTGTAGGGACTCAGGTTGGAGCCGGCGGTGTCCTCTGCGGTGGTGACCTCGGCAGGGGTGGTCTCATCCGTTGCGTTGCCCTCATCGTCATAGACGGGGGTGGGGGTGCCCTTTTCCGCCACGGCTGCGGCAAAGGCGGCCTCGGCGTCATCGGCTTCCTTCACGGTCGCGGCGATCTCGTCGGCGACCTTCTTGGCAACAGCCATGGTCTCGTCGGTGGGTGCGGAGGTGTCGTTGCCGTCATCGTCCTGGCTCTCCACCACTTCGGCGCTCACCAGATAGTAGGTCAGGTCGAAGGTGTCATACTCGTCGGCATGCTCGGCATATTCTGCCTTGATCTCGTCGGCGGTGTAGGTGTAGCTGGCCTGCTGCTGCTCGGAGAAGTTGGTGGCCAGCGTGCTCTTTTCCATCTGGGCGCGCAGGACGCTCTCATTCACACCGTTGCCATAGACGGCCTGGATGTACTTGGCGGCAGAGCCGAAGCCCGCGCTCTGGGCATTCTCGCCGATGGAGGCGATCTGCTCATCGATCTGGGCCAGATCTTCCTCGGAGAGGGTCATGCCCGCGTCCTTGGCGGCCTGGCTCAAAGCGGTGATCTGCGTGATGGAGGTCTTGGCCTCGTTCATGAAGTAGTCGGCCCAAGTGTCAAATTCATCGCTCATGGTGTATTCCTGGGAATCCAGGGGCTTGCTGGTGTCCAGACCGAAATAGCTGGCATAGCTGCCGTACTGGCTGTAGAAGTTCTGATAAGCCAGGTTATAATAATAGTTGACGTCTGCGACGCTGTAATTCTCGCCGGCCACCTTCATGGCGGTCTGACGATAGAAGAGGGGAGAGTTGCCGATCAGGATGCCGGCAATCAGGACCACGACGGCAATGGTGCCGAGAATCCAGCGGATCCGGCTCTTGCGGTCCTCTTTGGCCTTTTTCTGTGCGGCGACCTGACGCCGCTCCGTGCCCTCAGCGCGCTGCTGGGTACGGGTTTTCTTGTCTTGTGATGCACTCATTCGGGTTCACCTGTTTCTGTAAAATGGATGCGGTATTCTATCCCCATCCGCTGAAAACAGCTTTAATATTATATAAGAAGCAAGGCCTTGTGTCAACCTTCAGTGTGCAAATAATCTGTGAATGATGAACCGCGAAATTGTGCATGTTCGCCACTTGTAGTTTTGCGGAAAATGGCGTATGATGTCCTGCATGAAAGGAAAGCCTATGAATCAAACGAAGCGAAAATCTCATAAAGGATATATCTTTTGGATTGTCATCCTGCTGCTGGGACTCCTTTTTGTGGGCCTGGCCTACGACAGCGACCAGCGTCTGGTGACCAACGAGGTCACCGTGACCAGCGCAACCCTGCCCCAGGGGCTGGAGGGCTTTCGGGTGGTGGAGCTCAGCGATCTCCACGGCAAAGTCTTCGGTGAAAACAACTCCAGACTGGTGCAGCGGGTCCAGGACTGCGCCCCGGATCTGATCGTGCTGCCCGGCGACTTTATCGAGACCTCCGATGAGATCGAAAAGGTCCTTACCCTGGTTCGGCAGCTGACGCCCATCGCCCCGGTCTATTACGTCAGCGGCAACCACGAGTGGGCCACCGGCGTGGCGGAGGAGCTCATGGCGGCTCTGACGGAAAACGGCGTCCGGTGCCTCCGCAACGAGTTCGAGGTCATCTGGCACAACGACGCGCCCCTGCTTCTGGTGGGCATGGAAGACCCCAACAGCTATGCGGATCTGGAAAAGCCAGACTCCGTGGTCCAGCGGGCCCAGGCTGCGTATCCCGGCCTCTGGACGCTGGTCATCGCCCACCGGGACTATTGGGTGCGGGACTATTATTCTCTGCCGGTGGATCTGATCCTCTGCGGACACGCCCATGGCGGTGTGGTGCGCATCCCGGGCATCGGCGGCCTGGTCAGCGAGGACCGCACCCTGTTTCCGGAATATGATGCCGGACTCTATAACGGCGAGCGGTTCCAGATGTTCGTCTCCGTGGGCCTGGGCCAGACACCCTATTTCCCGCGCATCCTGAACAATCCCGAGGTGGCCTGCATTACCCTCCGCGCCGCCGGCTGATTTCGTGCATCTTTTTCGCCCCAAGTGCATATACTGGCATGTATATGTATTTCATCGGGGGTGAAGAACATGGGCACGGACCTGGACGATTGGATCTTCGGCTCTGAGTCCTCGGGACCAAGCAACAGATAATGAAAACGCTGTCTCATCGTGAAACAGTGTAGGGGAGGGGCTTGCCCCTCCCGGCACTCCAAATGTATCTTTTAAAACTTCGTGAGGCGAATCCGCGTGTTGTTCGGATTCGCCTCACGTTATATATTTCGTTCAAACCAGCTCCAGATACTCCTTCAGCTCCCGCATGACGTTCCGGGCGTCCATGTAGCCCATGTCGTAGAGGGCGCCCAGCTTCTCCATGTCGCCCTCCAGGCGGCTGATCTCTACCGGGCGAGATGGGGCGATGACGAAGATGCGTCCGTCCTGCTCCAGCTGCAGCAGCTCTTCGCACTGGCGGTTGTAGTTCTCAGAGCTCTTTTCCAGGGCGTCGGCAAACTCCGGATAATTGCGGTAGACCGTGTGGGCCGCCGCGTGGGATTTCCGGGGAGTCAGGGTTTTGCGGTAATCTCTCGGCCTGGTGCGCACCACCACAACCTTCCGGAAGGGCCGATCCAGCGCCCACTGATAGGGGATCTTCAGCGTGCAGCCGCCGTCCAGATAGGGGACCTCGTCGATCATCACCGGCTCGGAGACATAGGGCATGGAGGCCGACGCCTGGCACGCCAGCACGATGTGCTCGCTTTTGCCGCTCTCGAAGTATTCCGGCTTTCCGGTGGTGAGATTGGAGGCCACGGCCACGAACCGCCGCTCCGGGCGGAGGAACCGCTCCTCATCAAAGGGCTCGATGCCGGGCATGTCATCCCCGAACATGAAGTCAAAGCCGATGACGCCGTGGTTGTTCTTCATGGCCGTGAGGCCCACATACCGGCTGTCATGCCGGTAGAGCAGATTCATTCTTGCTGCCCGGCCGATCTGGCCGGAGACGTAGTTCATGCCGCTCAGCGCCCCGGCGCTGACGCCGATGGTGGTCTGCAGATTCACGTCCGACTCCATCAGCGCGTCCAGAACGCCTTCGGAAGGCGCCGCCCTCCAGGGCCAGGCATCCGGGCACGATCCAGCTTCTGGCCCGGCCGCTGGGCATGGAGTCCAGCCCGGGGTAGGTGGTATCGTTAAACATCCGATCGCTTCCTTTCCATATTGTATCTGTCATAATTATAACGGAAAAACGCCTGTTTTTTCAATTGCGACAATGCGCGGAATTGCCGTTCCCACTTGTATTTTTTTGTGCAGGGTGTTAAAATAATCTAATATGATATTATAAGGAGGAATCTGCCTTGCCGAAGCTTCATGTGGTCTCGGACTATCAGCCCTCCGGCGATCAGCCGGAGGCCATTGACGCCCTTGCAGCGGGTCTGGAGGCCGGCATTGAGGAACAGGTGCTGCTGGGTGTCACCGGTTCCGGCAAGACCTACACCATGGCGAAGGTCATCGAGCGGCTGCAGCGGCCCACGCTGGTGCTGGCCCACAACAAGACCCTGGCTGCCCAGCTCTGTGCCGAGTTCCGGGAATTCTTCCCGGAGAACGCCGTGGAGTATTATGTCAGCTATTACGACTACTACCAGC
>CAMHRJ010000148.1 GCA_946187475.1 uncultured Clostridia bacterium
CGTGGCCCAGCTCGTCCAGCTTCAGGAGGTTTGCCTCCATGCAGTGGTATTCAAAGTGGGTGGTGATGATGTCGCTGTTGGGGTCGTCCGCCGGATGCTGCACCGGGCAGAAGTCCGTCACGTCCATATCCTGGGGGATGACCACCAGACCGCCGGGATGCTGGCCGGTGGTGCGCTTGACGCCCACGCAGCCCTGGGCCAGCCGCTCCATCTCCGCCTTGGGGATGGTGAGATTCCGCTCCTCGGCGTACTTGAGCACGTAGCCGTAGGCGGTCTTTTCCGCCAGGGTGCCGATGGTGCCGGCCCGAAACACGTGGTCGGAGCCGAAGAGTTCTTCGGTGTATTTGTGGGCCCGGCCCTGGTATTCGCCGGAGAAGTTCAGATCGATATCGGGGACCTTGTCACCGCCGAAGCCCAGGAAGGTCTCGAAGGGGATGTCGAAGCCCTCCTTGCGCATCTCGGCGCCGCAGCGGGGGCAGGTTTTGTCGGGCATGTCCGCGCCGCAGCCGTAGCCCTTGCCGGACTCGAAGTCCGTGTGGCGGCAGTTGGGGCAGACATAGTGGGCGGGCAGAGAGTTGACCTCGGTGATGCCGGAGAAATAGGCCACCAGGGAGGAACCCACGCTGCCTCGGCTTCCCACCAGGTAGCCGTGCTCCAGGGAGTTGGCCACCAGCTTCTGGGCAGACATGTAGATAACGTCATAGCCGCGGGAGAGGATGCCGCCCAGCTCCTGCTCCACACGGGCGGTGATCAGCTCCGGCGGGTTCTCGCCGTAAATGGCGTGCATCTTGCCGTAGACCAGCTCCTTGAGCTGCTCGGCGGAGTTTTCGATCTTCGGCGGGAACAGGTCCTTGGGCAGCAGCTCGAAGGTCTCCACCTGATCGGCGATGGCCACGGTGTTCCGGATGACCACCTCCCGGGCAGTCTCCTCGCCCAGATAGGAAAACTCGTCCAGCATATCATCCGTTGTACGGAAATAGAGCGGCATGTCCTTGTCCGCGTCTTTAAAACCCTTGGCCCCCAGGAGCACGTGGCGATAGATCTCCTGCTCCGGGTTGAGGAAGTGCACATCGCCGGTGGCCACCACGGGCTTTCCCATCTCCCGGCCCAGGGCCAGGATGCGCCGGTTCAGCTCCCGCAGGGTCTCGTCGCTCTGAACCACGCCGCTCTCCACCAGGAAACGGTTGTTGGCCAGGGGCATGATCTCAAAGTAATCATAGAAGCTGCCGATGCGCTTCAGCTCCGGCCAGCTCTTGCCGTAGAGCATGGCGTCGAAAAGCTCACCCGCTTCGCAGGCGGAGCCGATGATCAGGCCCTCCCGGTACTTGCGCAGGACGCTCTTGGGCACGGTGGGATTGCGGTTGAAGTATTTGAGGTAGGACTGGGAGATGATCTCATAGAGATTCTTCAGGCCCACCTTGTTTTTCACGAGAATAGAGATGTGCCGTGTACGACGACGGCGCACCAGCTTTTGGTTTACATAATCATTCAGCTGGCAGAAGGTATGCACTCCCTGCTCCGCCAGCATGGGCACGAATTTCTCCATGATTCGCGCCACGACCTCCGCGTCGTCATAGGCCCGGTGGTGCCGGAAGGCCGGCAGACTCAGGCGGTTGGAGACCGTGTCCAGCTTGTGGTTTTTCAGATCCGGCAGCAGGGCCCGGGCCATGGGCAGCGTGTCCAGATAGATGGGCTCGAAGTCCATGCCCGCCTGGCGGCAGGCGTCGGACATGAAGCCGGTATCAAAATCTGCGTTGTGGGCGATCAGCGGTCGATCGCCGGCGAAGTCCAGAAACAGGCGCATGGCCTCAGCGGGCTTGGGCGCCCCCTGCACATCCGCGTCGGTGATGCCCGTCAGGCGTGTGATCTCGTCGGAGATGGGCATGCCCGGGTCCACGAAGGTGCTGAACTTCTCCAGAATCTCGCCGCCGCGAAAGCGCACGGCGCCGATCTCGGTCATGGCGTTTTCCGTGACGCGCAGACCGGTGGTCTCGATATCGAAGGCGATGTACTCCTGATCCAGCGGCAGATCGTCGCCGCCGTGGGCAGCCAGGGAGGCGTCCTCGTCGTTGACGAGGTAGCCCTCCATGCCGTAGATCAGCTTGATGCCCCGCTTTTTCGCCGCCAGCCAGGCGTCCGGGAAGGCCTGAGCCACGCCGTGGTCCGTGATGGCGATGGCCGGATGGCCCCAGGCCGCAGCTTGGGCGATGAGATCGCCGGGGTCGCTGAGGGCGTCCAGGGCGGAGAACCGGGTATGCAAATGGAGTTCCACGCGCTTTTCGTCGGCGGTATCCTCCCGAACGGGCTTCTGCCCCGCCGCGATGGCAGAGGGCTCCAGCACCATGTCGTTGTCGTATTTGCTGAAATTGATATTGCCCAGCACCTTGAGCCACATGCCGGGCTTGATCTGGCCCAGCACGCTCTGGTCCGCGTCGCCCCGGAGATACTGGGAGACGTGGATGGAGCCGGTGTAGTCCGTCATCTTGAAGCTCAGGATGGCGGCACCGTTTTTGGCCAGGGTGCGGCTGTCCTCGGCAAAGACCTCGCCCTCGATGAGCACGCGGCCGGACTCCAGCGTCACGTCGGAGAGCGGAACACGTTTGGCCTTCGGGGAGATGGGTCTGCCCATGAGCAGCCGCTCCCTGGGCTTTTCCGCGGCCTTTTTGACCTCCGGATAGCTGGCGTGGATGACCGCGCCCTGGAGGCCGTAGCGCTCGGCGATGAGCCGCTCCAGCTGGCTCAGCTCCACCGGGGCGGGCATCTGGGCGAAGTGGGCGCGGATCTCCATGGTGAGGCTCTCCCGCAGGATGACCACACCCAGGACCTCCGCCCCGTCCAGTCCGCCGCAGCTGCCGGCATAGATCACCGCGTCCGGAAAGATATCTAAAAATGGGATTTTCTCAGCCATTTAGAAGTTTTCTCCTGTTCTGATGAACTCGATGAGGGCGTCGCAGAGCTGGTCGGCAGGATATTTGCCGATGACCTCGCCCTTGGAAAACAGAATGCCGCTCTCCTTGCCGCCGGCGATGCCGTAGTCGGCCTCCCGGCCCTCGCCCAGACCGTTGACCACGCAGCCCATGACGGCCACGGTGATGTTCCGGTCCACGCCCTGGAGCCGCTGCTCCACTTCGTTGGCAAGGCCGATCAGGTCGATCTGGGTCCGCCCGCAGGTGGGGCAGCTGACCAGGCGCACGCCTTCGCTGCGCAGTCCTGCGGCCTTGAGGATGGAGATGCCGGCCCGGACCTCCTCCACGGGGTCTGCCGTGAGGGAGACGCGGATGGTATCGCCGATGCCCTCGCTGAGAAGGGTGCCGATGCCCACGGCGGAACGGATGACGCCGTTGTAGGCAGTGCCCGTCTCCGTGACGCCCACGTGGAGCGGATAGGGGAAGGTCTCCGCCGCCAGCCGATAGGCCGCGATGGTCAGCGGCACGGTGGAGCTCTTCATGGACAGGGCGATGTCGTCAAAATCATAGCGGTGGAGCAGGTCGATGTGACCCTGGGCGCTCTCCACCAGCGCCTCGGCGGTGGAATGGCCGTACTTTTCCAGCAGGCGCTTTTCCAAGCTTCCGCCGTTGACCCCGATGCGGATGGGAATCTGGCGGGCCTTGCAGGCCTCGGCAACCTTTCGGACGTTGTCGGCCTCGCCGATGTTCCCGGGATTGATGCGGATTTTGTGCACGCCGGCCTCCGCCGCGGCCAGAGCCAGGCGATAGTCGAAGTGGATGTCCGCCACCACGGGGATGGGAGACGCTTTCACGATCTCCGGCAGGGCTGCCGCCGCATCCGGATCGGGCACGGCCACGCGGATGATCTCGCAGCCGGCGTCATACAGGCGCTTGATCTGGTCGATGGTGGCTTTGGCGTCGGAGGTGCGGGTGTTGCACATGCTCTGCACCGCAATGGGCGCTCCGCCGCCTACGGGCACGTCGCCGATCCTGATTTGTTTGGTATTTTGGTGATTCATGGTTGTCTCCTGAGTGGTGGGGGTTTACGTTTGTAAGTTCAAATTGGAAGTTTGTAGGGGAGATGAGTTTACTCCGCACTACAATTTGTGCTCGTAGGGGCGGGGCTTGCCCCGCCCGTTTACACAGGCATTTGTCTGGCGGGAGGGGCAAGCCCCTCCCCTACGAGTTCTATCCAACAGAGCGCTAAATTCTAATTGATCGATTTTGGTCGGTCATTTCGTTACAATGCGGGAAATGTCGTTGAACATCACGAAGGCCATGAGGCCCAGCAGCAGCACCATGCCGCCGGTGTGGATATAGCCCTCGAATCTGGGGTCGATCTTGCGGCGGGTGATGTGCTCGATGATCCAGGTGACCACCAGCAGAAACACGCGTCCGCCGTCCAGCGCCGGGATGGGCAGCATGTTCATGACCGCCAGGTTCACGGCGATGAAGGCCATGAAATAGGCGATGTTCAGCAGCGCGTCGGAGACGCCGGCGCTCTCCTGCCCCACGTCGTTGATCATGCTGACGATGCCCACCGGGCCGGAGAGATCCTTCACCCCCACGGCGCCGGCCAGCAGATCGCGGAGGCTGCCATAGACCATGCGCATGAAATCGATGGCGCAGTACCAGCTGTACTGGAGCTTCTGGGGGAAGTTCATCTCCTTCACGCCGAAGCGGAAGCCGTAATACTGGCCCTCCTCACCGGGATAGGTCAGAAGCTTCAGCTCGAAGTCCTCCAGGGTCACCTTCTCACCGTCGCGGATGACCACGATGTCGTGGACGCCGCTGCCGCGGGCCAGATACTCAGAGACGTTGGCGGAGAAATAGATCCGGTGGCCGTCGATGCGGTAGAACTCGTCGCCCACCTGCAGGCCCTCGGCGCTCTCATAGGGGCAGCCGTCGAAAAACTCGGTGATGACCGGGGTGCTGTAGGCCTTGGAGTTGGAGAACACGATCACCAGCAGCACCAGGCCGATCAGGAAATTCATGAAGGAGCCCGCCACCAGGATGATGACGCGCTTCCAGGCCGGCTGGCTGGAGAAGGCGCGGGGGTCGTCCTCGATGGCCTCATCCTCGCCGCTCATGGCGCAGTATCCGCCGATGGGCAGAACGCGCAGGGCGTAAAGGGTCTCGCCCTTCTGCTTTTTCCACAGGGCCGGGCCCATGCCGATGGAGAATTCCTCCACCCGCACGCCGCAGGCCTTGGCGGCCATGAAATGTCCAAACTCGTGGACGGCAATGAGGATCCCGAAGCCCAGGATCGCCAGGAGAATATACATGGGAAGTTCCTTTCAGATGAGAGTGAAGAGTGGAGAGTGGAGAGTGGAGTGTGGAGTGTGGAGTTGAAAGCTGTAAATTTGAATTTATCGGGATGTTGGATTTACGCCGTACTTCGATGGTGCTCGTAGGGGCGGGGCTTGCCCCGCCCGTTTATATAGGCATTTGTCTGGCGGGAGGGGCAAGCCCCTCCCCTACAAATTCTATATCGGTGCGACCGCTAAACTCCAATTTACTGCTTAAAATACGCTCTTACGAAGGCGCGGGCTTCCCGGTCGGCGGCGAGAATGGTCTCCAGATCCGGGTGTTCCGCTCTAGGGACCGCCTGAACCGCAGCGGCAACGCTGTCATAAATATCGTTGTAGCCGATCTTGTGGTCCAAAAACAGATGCACTGCCACCTCGTTGGCCGCGTTCATGACGGCGGCGTCGGTGCCGCCGTTGCGAGCGCACCGGATGGCCAGAGCCAGGCAGGGCAGCTTTTCAAAGTCCGGGGCGAAGAAGTTCAGCCCTTTCCCCAGCCTGGTGAAGTCCAGCCGGTCGCTCATGCTGGGCATCCGGTCGGGATAGGTCAGGGCATACTGGATGGGCAGGCCCATGTCCGGCACGCCCAGCTGGGCGATAACGGTGCCGTCCAGAAGCTCCACCATGGAGTGGACGATGCTCTCGGGATGGATCAGCACCTCAATGCCGTCGGGG
>CAMHRJ010000149.1 GCA_946187475.1 uncultured Clostridia bacterium
ATCCTCCTCACCGGGGACTACACCATCGATGCCGCCGGCAGACAATGCCCGGCAAGAAAAAGAACCTGCGCACCTGGTCTTCTGACCGGGTGCGCAGGTTTATTCATTGGATGCTGGCGGCCATTCCATCAGCAGCCACAATGTGATTGTGAAGCGATGATCGCTCTGTTCCACCTTCAGCTCTCCGCCGTGGCGTCCGACGAGATCCCGCAGGATGTCCAGTCCCAGCCCGTGACCAGGAGCAGATTCTTTTTTCGCTGCAGGGTCATAGCTGTTGCTGCAGCGAACGACCAGCATACCGCTTTGCACATCGGAAGAGATCGCGGCGCTGGGCTCCTCGGGCAAAACATCCCGACAGGCGTTGAAGGCATTGTCTAAAACAATGGAAAAGAGGCTGCATAGCTCCACACCCGGGATCGCGATATACTCCGGCACCACACAGCTGCATTGCAGCGGAATGCCCGCTTCGGAGAATCGTGCGGCCTTCACGCTGAGAAGAGCATTCACGATGCGATTCGCGCAAAAATGCGTATTCTGGTCCAGCGTGGCGCTGATACCGTCCAGCTGGACAATGGCAGCCTCGGTATCACCGCTGCGCACCAACGCATAGGCAGTCTGGAGCCGGTTGCGGATGTCGTTGCGGATGTGCGCGGCGTCCTCCTGGTCGGCCAGGATGTGGACATAATAGGCCTGCTGCTGATCCAGCAGATGCTCAAACCAGCCGGCGCGCTCTTCTGCAAGCGCCCGGTCAGAGAACGAACTGATCGCGCGAAACAGCACAAAGTCTGCCAAAACGCAGAACAACACACCAGCGCTGAGTATGTAGTAGCGTTCGACCTGAAAGGCGTCAATGGTAGCAAAATATGCGCCGATGGAGATCAGCACTACCTGGGACGCAGGGAACAGCGAAAAGTACCACAACACCTTGCGATGGCTTTTGCGGATCACACGCTCCCAGAGCAGCATTGCGCCCCACAGAAAAACCACCAGAATCGCGAAATTGACTGCCTGCATGAAGAAATAGAAGGGGAGATGCTCCATTGCGTCCGCGATCCCATGGGTGTTGACATTGCCGCCCAGCATGCTGTAGACAATGATGGAGCCGATTTCAGCGAACAGCGCAGCGAGATAAGCAATGCCAAAGGCCAGAAGTCTGCGGGAAACAGGCTCTTTGGTAAAAAACAGAGCGGCGCACAGATAGATTACCGACTGCAGGTAGACGTGCAGCTTATCCGCATAGGAAAACCCGTGCTCCAGCGCGTATGCGGTTACGATGGTCAGCAGAATGTGAATCATCGTAATCCCAATCATGAACGGCCAGCGCTTTTTGATGTTCAGCATCCGGGCCATGACATAATAGGTTGCCAGGGAAGACGGCGTATAGCAAACGCACTTCCAGAACAGATTGACATAGTAGTCGCCCATTAAAAAACCTCCAAATGCCGACCGCAATAGTCCAGAAACGCCTGCCGACTCTCAGCGTATCGGTTACGGCTGATGGGCACGGAGGTGCCGTCGGTCAGAAGAAAGGAGGTGCGATCCAGCGTGCGGATGTGCTCCGGGTTCACGAGAAAACTCTTGTGACAGTGAATCATATTCTGCAGGACGTTTTCCGGCAGCTCTGAGATGGAGCCATAATACTCAATGGTTTCGTTGGCGAGCCGGATCTTAAACTTTTTGAAAAGGCAACTTCAATTTCTCTCCATTTTTGCCATTTTTCATATCTTTTCAAATCAAAACAGTCAGTTTTGCGGTATGTCTTCCTTCAGATGACAACAAATGATAGACGGATCGGCAGATGAACTGCAATGACCTGCCCGCTGAGCAGTGGGACAATGCCCGGCATGAAACCAACGCACCAGACCTTGCGGCCTGGTGCTTTTTTTACTGGAATAAACCTTGTTTCTCAGCAGGAGTCGTAGTATAATAACGGAGTTTGAAATGATACCACATGAGGAGGAACCATACATGAACAGTGAAAAAGGTAAGCAGATCGCAGATCTGCACAAGCAATATGTGCTGCAGTCCTGGGGCAAGGCGGGGCAGGATGTCCTGCCCATTGAACGCGCCAAGGGCATTTATTTCTGGGACTACGACGGCAACAAGTATGCGGACATGTCCTCGCTGCTGGTCTGCTCCAACCTGGGCCACGGCCTGCCGGAAATCACCGAGGCCATCAAAAAGCAGGCGGACGAGATGTGCTTCATGGCGCCGGCCTACGCCTCCGAGCCCAAGAGCCGTCTGGCGCAGATGCTGGTCCGGGCGGCAGGGGAGGAGCACTTCTCCCGCGTCTTCTTCACCAACGGCGGCGCCGAGTCCAACGAGAACGCCATCAAGATGGCCCGCATGGTCACCGGCAGGACCAAGATCTTCTCCTGCTACCGCAGCTACCACGGCGCGACCCTGGGCGCTTCCAACGCCTCCGGCGACTGGAGACGCTTCGCGGCCGAGATCGGCGGCGCCAACGGCTTTGTGAAGTTCATGAACCCCCACATGTACCGCGACGGCTACACCCGCGGTGTGGACGACGAGCGCGTGACGGCCAAGGCCCTCCGCGATCTGGAAGATCAGCTGGCCTATGAAGGCCCTCAGAACGTGGCCGCCATCCTCATGGAGTCCATCGTGGGCGCCAACGGCGTGCTGCTGCCGCCCAAGGGCTACATGGAGGGCATCCGCACCCTCTGCGACAAGTACGGCATCCTGATGATCTGCGACGAGGTCATGAGCGGCTTCTTCCGCACCGGCAAGTGGTTTGCCTGGCAGAACTTCGATTTCGTGCCGGACATGATCACCTTCGCCAAGGGCGTCACCTGCGGCTATGTCCAGCTGGGCGGCGTCATTGCCGGCAAACGCGTGTCCGAATATTTCGAGCAGAACGTCCTCCAGTGCGGCCTGACCTATTCCGGCCACACCCTGGCCTGTGCCGCCGGCGTCGCCACCGTGCAGTACTATGAGGAGCACAAGATCGGTGAGCACGTGGCCGAGATGCACGAGATCCTGAAGCCCTTCCTGGACAAGATGGTTGAGAAGCACAAGTGCGTGGGCGAGGCCCGGTGCATCGGCTTGTTCTCCTGCCTGGAGATCGTGAAGAACAAGGAGACCCGGGAACCCATGCAGGCTTACAACACCCCCGGCCCGGTGATGCCCTGGATTTTCGCGGAGCTGAAAAAGCGCGGCTTCTCCACCTTCGGCCGTGAGAATAACATCGAGGTCTGCCCGCCGCTGACCATCACGGCGGAGGAGCTGAACACCTATCTGCCCATCCTGGACGAGGTGCTCACCCTGGTGGACGAGCAGTTCACGGATTGATTCCAAAAACCATAGAGCACCCGCCGTCTGGCGGGTGCTTTGCTATACTGTCGGGAAGGTGCACAGGGAATCACTCCACATTCGATTGACGGGATAAAATATCTACAAATTCTTGATTTTGGGATTGCTTTTTGCACAAAAATCTGTTATTTTGTAATGTATCTAATTATATCGATGAACGAAAAAGTACCTAAGGTTGCAAAGGAGATCCGGATATGACTAAGACCATGAAACGCAGCCTCGCGTGGATTCTCGCGGTTGTACAGCTTGCGGTGTTGCTGCCGCTGACCGCCTTCGCCGCAGACCCGGCAGAGACAAATCCCGAGACGCCCGTATTGAATCAGACCATCGTCGGCACGGTGAAGTTCCAGTCGTTCAACTTCCTTGGGGATAACGCCTCGGGCTCAGACGGCGTGGACTATACAAGCACGTTCTATTATTCGGATGATTTCTTTTCACCCTCGGCCATTCATGAGACGAACAGCATGGATCTGAAATGGTCGGACATGACGGCCACAGAACTTTCCCTCGCATCCATGTCATTTGATTTTGCCACGGCGGCCTATGCCACGAACGTCGGCAACGTGAAGACAGCGACGAGCCGCACATGGGAAAACACGGACTATTCCGACAAGGCAAAGAATGCCCGCGATCTGCTCACGACCTGTGGCTTTGAAAACTTCGAGGCGTATGACTACGGCCATGCCCCGACGAACGACTCTATTGCCTATGTCATCGCAAGCAAGAAGATTCATGTCTGGGATGAGACCGCGAACGCCAACAGGGACTTCACGCTGATCGCCGTGGGCGTTCGCGGCGCCGGCTATGGCGCGGAGTGGGCGTCGAACGTGACGATCGGCAACAAGAACACGAACCAACTTCCCGCGAATGGGCGGCACTGGGGCTTTGACAACGCTGCGGCTGAGATTTGCAGCGCGATCCAAACGTATCTGAGCGATCACAACATCACGGAGAACGCCAAATACTGGATCACTGGATTCTCCCGCGCGGGCGCGACAGCCAACCTCGTCGCAGGCTATGTCACGGACGGAGCAGCAAGCATCTATCATACGCGCCAGCGCGACGTCTATGGCTACACCTGGGAGTGTCCGCAGGCAGCGTCTACAGACGAAAACGCTCTGAATTACAAGAATATCCACAACATCCTCAACGCCATGGACGCCGTGCCGAAAGTGTCCCCGGACGCATTCAAGCACCAGCGCCTCGGCGTGGACTATGTGATGCCTTACTACGGCAACACGACCACGTCGGAAAACGAGACGTATTACGCGCAGATGCGCGAGGTACTGAAAACCATCGCTGTTGGCGCGCATAACTATGGAGGAGAGTCCTACACTGAGGACCCGCTCATCCATATAACCGATCCCTCACAGTATCCCTATAACCGCACGATGCGCGTCCGCACGATCACAGCGACACAGCTCATCGGTGACGCGATCGATGGCGTGCTGATGGATAACTTCGGCACGGTGGATGCCACTGGCAGCGCCCAGAAGATTTCCGCAAAGCACATTGATGAATTCATCGATGACCTGATCAATGTGTTTCTGGTTTCCGGCGCGTGGAGCGGTAAGATCGGTGCCAGCAACACCACCACCGCGCTGAGCAACCGGACAAAATTCATCTCGAGTTATCAGAACGACTTCCGCAACGTCCTCGGCTATCTGCTGGATTACTCCGGCCCTGCTTTTCTTGGCATGGTGGATGCTCTAATCGATGCGGTCGGAGACCAAATGAGTCTGAGCAACACGGTGACCAACGCAGGTCTGGGACTGGCGTTCCTAAATTTCTATGAGTACCCGACCTCCACCTACAAATGGGGTGTGCCTCCGTTTATCGATCCCTGGGTCGGAAGCCCGTCCTGGGTAGGTCAGACGCGAAGAGCGGTTCTGATCAGTGAGGCGCAGCCGGTCGTGAGGAACGTTATCCGCAACATGGTGGGTGACTTCGTGGACCCCCAGGGCATCACGCGTACCCAGTTTGAAAACAGCATGGATCACCTCGTGGAGCTGGTTGTGAACCTCTACGCCGACGAGCTGTCCCGCTATAATTCCAACTACTTTGGCACCTCGCTGTATTATATGTGGCAGATCCTCTGCGTCCATGAGCAGGAGGTAGTTATGTCCTGGATTAAATCTCTGGACCCGAACCACATGAACCGCAGCTGCCGGACGTTGACTGTTCCGGCAAGCGCAGATGTGAAGCTCTACGAGTTCCGCGATCAATACAATGAGCAGCCCACCGATCTTGAGACCACCGCCCCTGTCGTGGCAGAGATTCATGATGGTGCCTTTGTTGCAGATACCCTGAAAGACCAGCGTATCACGATCTCCAACAGCGGCGACAGCATCGTCATCCGTTATCCTGCCTCCCTGGAGATTCGCGCGGACGTGAAGGCAACAGAGAGTGTGAATCTCAATACCGTCAGCGTCAAGGACTACCAAACCAAAGCTGCCGCAACAAAGCTCTCCGACGGCGAAGCGCAGTTCTCTGACGGGCTCCCGACAGCAAGCTATACCAACGTTACTAATACCACAGGCACCACCAACGCCCAAGCGAAAAACACCAATCTTTCCGGCTATGGTACACTGGAGGCG
>CAMHRJ010000150.1 GCA_946187475.1 uncultured Clostridia bacterium
AGTTCGCCTTCAAGTCCATGATGGAGCGCGCCAAGGCCTACATCATCAAGGCCGCCACCATCATCCTGATCTGCAACACTCTGGTGCAGATCATGCAGACCTTCAACTGGCAGTTCCAGGTGGTGGAAGAGGGCATGGAGAACACCTCCATCCTGGCTTCCATCGCTTCTCCCTTCGCCTTCCTGCTGATTCCTCTGGGCTTCGGCGTGTGGCAGCTGGCCGCGGCGGCCATCACCGGCTTCATCGCCAAGGAGAACGTGGTCGGCACCCTGGCCGTTGTCTACGGTCTGACCGCCTTCATCGATGTGGATGAGCTGGCCCTCACCGGCGGCGCCAACAACGTTGCCATGGCCATGGGTCTCACCTCCGTCACGGCTCTGGCTTACCTCTTCTTCAACCTCTATACCCCGCCCTGCTTCGCCGCCATCGGCGCCATGAACTCCGAGATGAAGAGCAAGGGCTGGCTCTGGGGCGCCATCGGCCTCCAGCTGGGCACCGGCTACACCGTGGCCTTCCTGATCTACCAGTTCGGCACCCTCTTCACCGAGGGCCACTTCGGCCAGGCCTTCATCCCCGGCCTCATCGCGGTGCTGTGCATGGTCGCCCTGGTCATCCTGATCGGCCGGAAGACCCGCGCCCACTTCGACGAGCAGTATCGTCTGCACCAGAACGCCCAGGGCGCCAAGGCCTGAGCGATCCACACAAAACCTTAAAAAGGAGGAGATTGCATGAATCTGGCCACCATCCTTGCCGTTGTTGTGCTGGCAGCGGCCCTCTTCCTTGCAGGACACTACATCTACCGCGAGAAAAAGCGCGGCGTGAAGTGCGTCGGCTGCCCCTACGCAGGCTCCTGCGAGAAACACGGCACACCTCACAAACCCGCGCAAACCTGCGGCAAGTAAACATCACCTCAAGAAAGAGGCGGGTTCTCCCGCCTCTTTTCAAGCTTTCGACGAAAGCTTGAAAAGACAGACGCCAACAGGCGTCTGAATGGATCAAAAACGCGAGGGGAAGCCCATCCCCTCGCACTCCCCATGCGAGACTTTCATTCCCACATAAGCTTCTCTGCGTTCGAAATCTTTATTCTTCTCAATACGGAGGAATCTGAAATGGATAAAGTCATCATCGCTGTCGGCGCGCTGCTGATCGTCTACGCCCTGTGGCAGACGATCCAGAAGTTCCGCGGCAAGTCCAAGGCCAGCAGCTGCTGCGGCTCTGCGGAAGCCGTCACCGTGAAGAAGGTAGAGGATACGGACCTCTCCCACTATCCCTACCGCTATCGTCTGGCGGTGGAGGGCATGACCTGCAGCCACTGCGCCGCTAACGTGGAAAACGCCCTGAACAGCATGCCCGGCGTCTGGAGCATCGTGAATCTGGGCAAAAACGAGGCGGACGTGCGCACCAAGCAGCCCACGGAGGCTTCGGCCTTCGCCAAGGCCCTGGAGGCCGCCTCCTACTCTCTGGGCGGCTGCACACTGCTCTCCGGCCCGGAGGCCTGAAAAAAACAAAACGGTCAAGTCGGTTTCGGCTTGACCTTTTTTTGGCAAATGGTGACGGTTGTGGTTGACGCTGTGGGTGAAATTTGGTATTCTCAAAACAGATATTATGTAAAGGGCTGGTGATACCATGCAAAAACGAATGGCCAGAGGCTCTTCCCTGCTGCTGGGGCTGTGTCTGGTGCTGATTCTGTCTCTCTGCCTGCAGGGAAACGCAGTCGCAGCCGAGGATGCGCCCGTGGTCGACAACGGCATCCCCGTGGTGTATCTGCGCATCGACGAATCCCAGGGCACCATCGAGGACATGATGAACAGCCCCGACCACAGCATCTACTGCTACGGCAAACTCACCATCGATGTGCCGGAGGGATTTCACTACTCCGATTTCCCGGATCTGGCCTGCGTGAGCTTTGCGGATCTCGACATGAGCATCCGTGGCCGCGGCAACTCCACCTGGCGGGAGAGCAAGCGCCCCTTCAAGATCAAGCTGGACAAGAAAGCGGACCTCTTCGGTCTGGGCAAAAACAAGCACTGGGTGCTGGTGGCCAACGCCATGGACGCCTCTCTGATGAAGGACCGGCTCACCGCCTGGCTGGGCAATGAGATGGGCTTTCCCTTCACGCCCCGGGGCGTGCCCGTGGACGTGGTCATGATCGGCGAGGAATTCGGGGCCCAGTATCTCGGCAGCTATTACTTCAGCGAGAACGTGCGCGTGGACGCCAACCGGGTGGACATCGCCGAGCTGACCGAGGAGGACACCGATCCCGCCGCCATCACCGGCGGCTATCTGCTGCAGAACTCCGCCCAGGTGCGTCTGGGCTCCCCGGACACCTTCTACACCTCCCGTGGCGCCAACTGGGCCACCCATACCCCCTCCTTCGACACCGAGGCGGCGAGCTTTCTCAAGGGCCTTGCCAACGCCTCCGACGAGAATCTGGCAGCGGCCGAAGAAGCCGAGGACGGCGAGGAGGCCTTCACGGGCAGCGAGCTGGGCAACGCTTACAAAAACAACGACCAGCAGCAGTACATCCAGGACGCTGTCCAGCATTTCGAGGACGTGCTCTTTGACGAGGGCACGGCCTACCGGGATTTGATGGACGTGGAGTCGGCGGCGAAATACTGGCTCATCAACCAGATCTCCCGCAACGGCGACGCCTATGCCACCGGCAGCACCTATCTCTATAAGGACCGCGACCCCGAGGACGGCGTCAGCAAGTTCTACTGGGGCCCCCTGTGGGACTTCGACTTTGCCTGGAACCACAGCAGCTACACCCAGGGCTTTGAATATGGCCATCTGTGGTGCAAGCCCATGCTCTATGACAGCGGCGAGGGCGGCTTCCTGCAGGAAGTGCACAAGCAGTGGCCCGTGATGCGTGACGCCCTCCTGCGTCTCATCGAAGACGGCGGCGTCATGGATCAGTATTACGAGGAGACCAAGGCCTCCGCCGTGCAGGACTACCTGCTGCGCCACCCCGACGCAGAGGATTACGACTATCGTAAGCCGGTGGAGGCGCTGAAAACCTGGATCCGCGACCGGATCGATTGGGTGGATGCGCACTTCGATGAGCTGGACACCATGATCCACAAGGTGACCTTCTTGGCGGACGGCGAGGTATGGAAGACGGACTTCCGCGCGGAAAATGAACCTGTCGAGCCTGACGAGCAGCACCCGGAGCCGGAGGACCGCACCTTTGTGGCCTGGGTGGATGAGCAGGGCAAGGAAGTGGACTCCAAGGTCACGATCACGGAAGACCGGGTGTTCACCGCGAAGTTCGTAAACGACAGCGAGATCACCCACGGCAAGGACATTGCCTTGGTCAAAGCCGGCGACGTGATACACTATAACCCGTTTTTCCACACCGTCTATCAGATCGAATATGAGGTGCTGCCCACGGACGCGGACAACCGGGCCGTCACCTGGACCACCTCCGACGCCAGCATCGCCACCGTGGACAGTGAGGGCCGCGTGTACTACTCCGCCCCCGGCGAAGTCACGCTGACCGCCGCGCTGAAGCACGGCACCACCCGCACCTTCACACTGGCCATCGTGGAGGGCGAGCCCGACTATGCCCAGGCCATCAAAGCGGATCAGGACGCCATCCGGATGGCCGTGGGCGACCAGCGCCCCTGCACCATCACCACGACGCCGGAGAGCGCGAAGCTCTCTGACTGCACCTACGTTTCGGAGGATCCGAAGATCGTGACCGTGGACGAATTCGGTGCGCTGACCGCCGTCGCCCCGGGCGAGACGAAGGTGAAGATCACCGCCGAGAGCCACGACGAAGCCGGGGAGAAAACCACGCTGGAGGCAGTGGTGACCGTCACCGTTACCGAAAAGGCGCCGGAATACACCATCACGCCCGCAGGGGAGCTCACCTGGCAGAAGGCCAGCAAAGAGGATCTGAAGCTCACCGTCCAGTGCACCGTGGACGACGAGACCTCCTTCGACCGGTTCACCGGCGTGAAGCTCGACGGTCAGCTGCTGGAGCAAGACAAGGACTACACCGTCGAGCGGGGCAGCACCATCGTGACGCTGGCGGAAAAGACGCTGCAGCGGCTGAACGTGGGCGATCACACTCTGGAGGTGCTCTTTACCGACGGCCAGGCCAAGGCGGCCCTGAAGATCCAGCCCGCCGGAAACGGCCTGCTCTCCGTCGGCAGCGGCACAGCCGCTTCCGGAAGCGGAAGCCAGAGCACCACCAGCGGCTCCACCAGCTCCGGCCGCACCTCCCCCGTGACCGTCAGCAGAAGCACCGCTTCCAGAGGCACCCCGCGCACCGGCGACGACAGAAGTCCCGTCTGGTTTGCGCTGGCCGGCTTCAGTCTTGTCTGCTTCGGCCTTGCCTGGAGCAGTCTGCGCAGGCGCGAAGAATAAGATTTGGAAATTGGAACCGCAAAACCCATCGGCAATGCCGATGGGTTTTCATTTTATCGTTTTTTGTAGAGCACCAGCTCCGGGTCGGCGCCATCCCTGCCATAGGTGCAGATCAAAAGGAACTCCATGCATGCCAGAACGCCGAAGCAGCGCTCCCCGCCGAATTCCGACTCCAGCTGGTTGCCCAGATAGGTTTTCCCGTCATCCAGGAACTTCACCTCTGCGCCGCTTGGCAGTCGGAAGGGCAGATTCACGTAGCTGCCCGCCAGGGCGTTCAGTGCTTCCACCTCGGGCAGACCCTCGATGTGCAGGGCGTTGATCTCGCGTATCAGCTGCTGCTTGAAGTCCTCGAACTGGCCGCCGTCGCTGAGCTCCTCGTAGCGCTTCCAATAGTCCAGGGTGGGCAGCAGCTCCTTCATGTACGCCCGGGCCTGCTCCTCGGGAAAGCCCTCACCCACCATGTGCGGCACGCAGACGCGGATGAGATCGTCCATGTCGCTGTAGGTGTAGGTCCCGTCGGCGTAGCACCACTTGCAGTAATCCTCGTTGAGACTGCCGTCGGCGTCCCGGCTGAGGATCGCGTCCTCCAGCGGCATGCCGCAGCACTGGCACCGGAGCTGTCGCGGCTCGCCCAGCAGCGTGTTGATGGACACATCGAACAGCCGGGACAGCAGCTTCAGGGTTTCCGTGTTGGGCACGGTCTCGCCGGTCTCCCAGCGGGACACCGCCTGCCGGGTCACGAAGACCTTTTCCGCCAGCTCGTCCTGGGACAGTCCGTTTTTGGTTCGCAGTTCCAGCAAAATATCTTTGGTGTTCATAGAAATCCCTCCCTGATGCTCATTGTAGCATAGAAGCGCCTGTTCCACACGCAACTTGCAGTTGCGTTACCCCAGCGTCATGGCAAGCTCGATTTCATCCGCATTCTCCGTGATGGGTCTGAGTTCAATCATCGTGGTCCCCTTCATCATCGTTCTTTTTTTCCATGGAAGCGCCGATCACAGACCCCAGCAGCATCCCCAGCGAGAGCCCGAGGCCGATGTCCCGGTGCAGCGCCGTCGCTATGGCGGCGCCAAAGCACATACCGAGCGCCATGCCCTCGGAGCCGTAGTCGTCTTTCTTTTTCTGATGGTCTTTTTTGCCCTTTTTCCGCTTTGCCTCCCGCGCGAAAAACACGGCGAGCACAGCGCCCATAACAATCCACGGCAGGGCAGCGTTCAAAAAATCAAGAATGTTGTTCATCATCCATCACGCTCCTTGCGCAGTTTCTTTCTTATGATTGATGTGAATTCCGATATGGCCGATTCCCAGGATGACGCCCGCCGCAAACAGGATCGGATTTCTCCCATACACCGCTAGCAGCAAAACTGCCATTACCGGGAGCGTCGCCCCTGCCACCGGGATGCCCAGCAGACTGCTGTAGAAGTCCTCCATGGTTTTCCCGCTGCGGAAATACCGAATCCAAAAAACTTCATAGAGCAGCATCAGCACGAAAGCGCCGAGCAGCCACAACAGCCGAAGATTCCAGCCCTG
>CAMHRJ010000151.1 GCA_946187475.1 uncultured Clostridia bacterium
AATACTTCGGCATCCCCTACTACGTCACCGGCATCCCCGACCGCGACAAGCACACAAAGGACGACATTGTCATCGAAATGCGGGATCCGGAGCAGGTGCTGCGCTACCGGGGCATTCCGAACTGTCTGCCCCAGGTCCGGGCCGTTTACCCCTCCTTCGACATTGTGCCTCCGCACCTGATCTCCGGCGCCGTGACGGACAAGGGCATCTTCGTTCCCTATCTGCTGGACCGCTACTTCGACACCGAGGTCAGAACCTTTTACTGATCCCCGTGCAGGGCCACGTCTGTTTTTCCAATGTACCATCATAATCATATCATCATATAAAGGAGTACTGCCATGAAAGTCTATGTCCGCGCCCCCTATCCCGAGAACCGTCTTGCCGAGCTCAAGGAGCTGTTTGACGAGGTTCTGTACGAGCCCTGGAACGACACCGGCGAGCGGTATTATGAAGACGAAATGCTGGAGCATCTGCTCAAGGAACAGCCCGATGTTCTCATCACCGAGCTGGACCGCGTCACCGAAAAGGTTCTCAACGGCTACAAGGGCCTGAAGCTGATCGGCGACTGCCGCGCCACCCCCGCGAACCTCGACACCGCCGCCTGCACCAAGGCCGGCTTACCCGTTCTCTGCACCCCGGGCCGCAATAACCAGGCCGTCGCCGAGCTTGTCGTCGCGCTGATCATCATGCACATGCGCCACGGCCTTGAATCCATCCAGTGGATCAAGGACGGCAAGTGGGTCGCCGGAACGACGCCGTACTTCACCTGGATGGGTCATGAGCTGCAGTACAAGCGGGTCGGTCTGGTCGGCTTCGGCGCCGTGAGCCAGGCGGCCGCGAAGATCCTCGACGGCTTCGACTGCGACGTATGCTACTATGATTATAAAGGCCGTGCCTTCGGCCACTACACCCCGCTCTCTCTGGAAGAACTCTTTGCCACTTGCGATGTGGTCTCGCTCCATCTGCCGGTGAGCGACAGCACCCGCGGCATTGTGACAGAAGAGCTTCTGCGCTCCATGAAGCCGGACGCCCTGTTTGTCAACGCCGGCCGCTCCGCCCTCGTCGACACCAAAGCTCTGATCCGGGTTCTCAACGACAGGGCCATCGCCGGCGCGGTTCTCGACGTGCTGGACAACGAGCCGCCCACGGCCGAGGATCTGGAGATCATGAACTGCCCCAACGTCATTCTCACGCCCCACATCTGCGGCGCCACCTATGAGGTCACCAACCATCAGGCGGACATCCTCAACGCCCGCATCCGCCAGTGGCTCGCGGGCGAGAATCTGGAAAAGATCGTCTACAACCGCGACGTGCTCGCGCGCTGAACCATGGATTACGACCTCCTCATCGACCTCGGCACCGGCAGCACCCGTGCCGCCCTGGTGGACCGCAGCGGCAAAATACTCGCCATGCGCAGTTTTCTGAACCGCTATTACCGGGACGAGGCCTATCCGGACGCGCAGTTCTTTCTGCCCCAGGAATGGCAGTCCGAGATCCTCCGGCTCTGTCTGGATCTTCATGCCGAGCATCCGGACATCCGGGTCCGCTGTGTCTCCGCCGCCGGCGCAAGACAGAGCGTCGTCCTCCTGGACGCGGCGGGAAAGCCCTTCTACGGTCTGCCGAACATCGACAACCGCGGCCGGGAATTCATGGGGGACATCGGTCCGCAGGATCTGATCTACCGGCGTTCCGGAAAGTGGGTCACGGAGGATTTCCCCGCGGCAAAGCTCCTGGGCCTGCGCAAACGGCGTCCGGAACTCTACGGAAAGATTCACACCGTTTTGAGCCTCAGCGGCTTCATCGCCTGGATCTTCACGGGCATCGCCTGTTTTGAGCCTTCCCAGGCCTGTGAAACCCAGCTCTACGACCTGGAAAAGGGCGCCTGGTCCGATTTTCTCTGTGAAACCTACGGCATCGACCCCGCTTTTCTCCCGCCCCTCAAAATGGCAGGGGAGCAGGTCGGTCCCATCCTTCCGGATCTGGCGGAGGATCTCGGCATGAGCCGGGATGCCTGCTTTGTCGCCGGCGGGGCCGACACCCAGTGCGGCCTGCTGCAGACCGGGATCATGCCCGGGGACATCGCCATTGTCTCCGGCACCACCACGCCGGTTACCGCGCTGACGGACCACAAGTTCTATGACGAGCAGCAGCGTGTCTGGGTGGATGCAAACCTCGGTGCAAAGGGTTATCTCATCGAGATGAACCCCGGCGTTACGGGACTGAACTACCAGCGCATCAAGGACGTTCTGGCGCCGGACATCAGCTATGAGGCGCTGGAGCAGGAGTATTCCCGCAAGCAGAACTTCCTTGCCACGGCTTCCTTCAGCTCCCTGCTCTTTTACGAGCGGCGCTCCCTGCGCCACGGCGGATTCTTTCTCCCCTCGCCCTGGCCGGACAGCATGACAAGGGTCGACCTGCTCTGGGCGGCGCTTGCCGACATTGCCTGCTCCACCTATGAGCAGCTGCAGCGGCTCATTGATCTCAGCGGCCATCAGAGAGACTATGTCTTCGGCTGCGGCGGGGGCCTCCGGTCCGGGACCCTCTGCCAGATGATCGCCGATCTATCCGGCCTGGAGCTGCGGCTCCTTCCCGGCTTTGAGCAGGCCACCCTCTACGGACTGACGGTGCTGTGCAACCACGCCTGTCATGTGGACACCCCCGCCGCGGAAGGTTCTGTCCTGCGCTATCCCCCGCGCGGCGGCGATCTCATCCGCCGCTATCACGAGCGCTGGCGCGAAGAGCGCCTGTCCCTCAACCCACCTGTCAGCAACAACTGAACGATAAATACTATTTTTGGAGGAAACAGAACATGTTAATGCAAGAAGAACGCGAACTGATCGTTGAAATCGGCAAGCAGATGAGCACATCCGGCCTCTGCCCCGGCACCAGCGGCAACCAGAGCATCTACAACCCCGAGCTCGGCCTCATGGCCATCAAGCCCTCCGGAATCGGCTACATGGAGACCACGCCGGAAGACATCGTCGTCATGGACCTGGAGTCCCATGTGGTGGACGGCAAGCGCAAGCCCTCCAGCGAGTGGGACATGCACACGGAGTTCTATAAGAACAAGCCCAACTGCCGCGCCATCGTCCACACCCATCAGCGCTTCTGCACCACCTTCGCGGTGCTCGGCATGCCGATCCAGGCGGTGCACTATGTGCTGGCCGACGCCAACTGCTATGAGATTCCCTGCGCCCCCTACCACACCTTCGGTACGCCGGAGCTGGCCCAGGATGCGGTCAAGACCTGCGGCACCGGCGACGCGGTGCTGCTGGCCAACCACGGCATCGTCGTCTGCGGCAAGAACCTCAAGAGCGCCTTCGGCCTGGCAAAGAACCTCGAGTACATCGCCGAGCTCCAGTATCGCGCCCTGTGCATCGGCAAGCCCAACGTCCTCGGCAAGGCCGAGATGGACGAAGTGTTCGAGGGCTTCAAGTCCTACGGACAGCCCGCCAGCGGCAAGACCGGGTACTGATCCTTCGTTCCTGAACAGAGGAGCCGCGTATGAATAATTTTGATTTTTACAGCCCCACGTATTTTGTCTTCGGCCGTGACCGTGAAAACGAGGCCGGCCGTTATGTCAAAAAGTTCGGCGGCAGCCGTGTCATGGTCGTCTACGGCGGCCAGTCGGCCAAGAAGTCCGGTCTGCTCGACCGGGTGAAGGACTCCATCACCGCCGAGGGCCTGAGCGCCATCGAGCTCGGCGGCGTCAAGCCGAATCCGCGCAGCGGCCTTGTCTATGAGGGCATTGAGCTTGCCCGCAAAGAGAAGGTCGACTTCCTCCTGGCCATCGGCGGCGGCAGCGTCATCGACACCGCCAAGACCATCGCCATGGGCGTTCCCTATGACGGGGACTTCTGGGACTTCTTCTCCGGCAAGACCCCGGAGACCGCCCTGCCCGTCGGCGTGGTGCTGACCATTGCCGCGTCCGGCAGCGAGGGTTCCCCCAACGCCATCGTCACCAACGAGAAGACCCTTGAGAAGACCGCCGCGGAGGCCGACTGCATCCGCCCGAAGTTCTCCATCATGGACCCGGTTCTCACCGAGAGCCTGCCGCCCTTCCAGACCGCCTGCGGCATCACCGACATCATCTCCCACGCCTTTGAGCGCTACTTCACCCCGACCAAGGATGTCGAGACCACGGACCGCATGCTGGAAGGCATCGTGCTGGCCATGATGCACGAGGGCCGCCGCGTGATGAAGGATCCCCACGACTATGAAGCCCGCGCCAACATCATGTGGGCCGGCATGGTCGTGCACAACGACGTGATGGGCGTCGGGAGGAAGCAGGACTGGAACAGTCACCATCTCGAGCATGTTCTTTCCGCTGTCTTTGACTGCGCCCACGGCGCCGGCCTCTCCGTCATCATGCCCGCGTGGATGAGCTACTGCGTGGAGCACAGCGACGCCCTGCGCTTTGCCCAGATGGCCACCCGCATTTTCGGCTGCCAGATGGATTTTGACGATCCCAAACGCACCGCCCGCGAAGGCGTCGAGGCCTTCAAGAACTTCCTGCGCGAGCTCAATATGCCCCTGACCTTCGCGGAGGTCGGCGCGGATCCCGCTTCCATCCCGCGTCTCGTGGAGATGAACAACATCGGGGACGGCGTCACCGGCGGCTATGTCGGTCTCGACCGCGCCGCGCACTTTGAAATCTATGAAACTGCCGCCGGTCTGCGCTGAGCAGAGGCGGAAGCGTTTCCCAACCCATTTATACAACCGGAAAGGAGTCTCTGTGTCATGATTGATCTTGAAAAATGCGGTTTTGCCACCAAGCAGATTCACGCCGGAAAACATGAAAACGCGGCAGGTGCCCTGACCCCGCCGATCTACCAGACCTCCACCTTTGAGTTTGCTTCCGTCGAGGAGGGCGGCAGACGCTTTGCCGGCCAGGAAGCGGGCTTCATCTACTCCCGTCTCTCGAACCCCACCGTGAACGTGGCCGAGGAAAAGGTCGCCGCCCTGGAGGGCGGGGAAGCCGCTCTGGGCACCGCCGCGGGCATGGGCGCGATTTCGGCCGCCCTCTGGACCTCGGTTGTCAGCGGGGACGAGATCGTCGCCTCCGACACGCTCTACGGCTGCACCTTCTCGCTGATGAACCACGGCATGGCCAAGTTCGGCGTCAAGGCCAAGTTCGTTGACTTTGCCGATCTGGACGCCGTGAAGGCCGCGCTGACGGAGAAGACAAAAGTCGTCTATCTCGAATCCCCCTGCAACCCCACCCTGAAGGTGGTGGACATCGCCGCCGTCGCGGCCATCGCCCACGGCTATAACCCCGCCATCCGGGTCATCGTGGACAACACCTTCGCCTCTCCTTATCTCCAGCAGCCGCTGAAGCTGGGCGCCGATGTGGTCGTCCACTCCGCCACCAAGTACCTCAACGGCCACGGCGACGTGATTGCGGGCTTCGTGGTCGGCAAGGCCGACTTTATTGGTGAAGTCCGCACCTTCGGCCTGAAGGACATGACCGGCGCCGTGCTGAGCCCCTTCGATGCGTTCCTGATCGCCCGCGGCCTCAAGACCCTGGACATCCGCATGGAAAAGCACTGCGCCAACGCCATGAAGGTTGCGCAGTTCCTCCACGATCACCCGGCGGTGGACAAGGTCTATTACCCCGGCCTGGAGGACTTCGAGGGCTATGAGATCGCGAAGAAGCAGATGAAAAAGCCCGGCGGCATGATGAGCATCGAGCTCAAGGCCGACCGCGACACCGCGGCCGCCGCCCTCAACAAGCTCAAGCTCTGCACCATCGCCGTCTCCCTCGGCGACGCCGAAACCCTGGTGGAGCACCCGGCCACCATGACCCACTCCACCTACACCTCCGAGGAGCTCAAAGCCTCCGGCATCTCCGAAGGCCTGGTCCGCATCTCCATCGGCCTGGAGGATCCCGAGGA
>CAMHRJ010000152.1 GCA_946187475.1 uncultured Clostridia bacterium
GTTTTCGCCGGCGCGGCGCATCCTGCAAACAACATGCAGACAAACAGCACGCAAACAAACAACACGCAAAGAATCCGTTTCATAATTAGTACCTCCTTAAGTCTGTGTAGGTCAAGTTTTCCGGGACGAAACGCCGGGTTTCTGGGACGAAGCGGCTGTGATCAGTTATTCAGCAGAGTTCTTACATGGAAGCGTTTTGTGCAGATCCAGACGGCCAGGGCGCAGAAGGCGACGGTCAACAGGGTGAACAGGCCGAAGAAGGCCAGGTCCCCGCCGCTGTAGCGCAGGTGGGTCTGGATGCTCGCCGCGTCCAAGCTTACCATCTGGATCTTGCCGTCAAACGAGGCGAAGGGCAACTCACTGCCGGCATATGGTCTGTGCCCAAGTTCGTTAACACAACAATTTGCGGAATGCTTTTCTATTTTTATTATAATATCTTTTTTTGAGCAGTCAAGCTTTCTGGGACGAAACGCCGGGTTTCTGGGACGAAGCGAAAAAAGGCCCTCTTTTCATTTCCGTGAACGTGTGCTATAATGATTATCGGATAGCGAAAACAATCGTTCTCGATTGTTTTCGTGGTCAAACAGTATGTTTGACCACGAATCATCTGCGATGATTCGCCGATATCATTGCAATGAATGCATGGCAAAGCCGCATTACGGCTTTGCTGCGTCGTTTTTACGACGCGGAGAAACGCTTTTCGCGTTTCTCCATCATACATTCATTATAATGGTTTCGGAATCATCTGCGCGAATCGGACGGGAGGTGGAAGCTTGGAGACGATTTATGCGCTCTGGCGCGGGGTGGGCGTGCTCTGCGAGACCCTTTTGCTCACATATCTGCTCTGGAAAAAGCTGCCTCCGGGCCCATAACAGAAGGAGCCGCCTCATCCTCTGCGTGGCAGGGATGCTCAGCCTCTGCGTATCAAACACAACCAACGGGCTGGTCTCGGAATCCGCCCTGCACGGCGGCCTTTGCCTCCGAGGTGATCCGGATTTACTGCGAAACATAAGAGCCAGGCTAGGGGGAATCTGTCAACATCAGGGTTTCATCGCCTTTTCGTATCGATATATGTGAAATCCAGAAAGAGTAATTTCAACTGCAGCAACTATCATCAGCAAGACGTTATGCTGTTCGATACCCGCAATCATAAAACACGCCGCGGATACTATAAACGCGACAGCAGCAAACAGAAACAGTTTTTGGTTGTTTTTTACAGTCTTCTCCAGCGTCTCTTCTGCATTCTTCACGCGGGGAATATCCCCATCACTTTCATAAGCATCATTCAACAGATAATCTGTGGTCACTTTGAAAAGCTGACTTAACTGACGCAAATTCTCTGCATCCGGCAGAGCCGATCCAACTTCCCAGCGAGAGATCGTCTGTCTGGAGACATGAAGCTTCTCTGCCATATCTTCCTGAGACAGTCCGGATTGTTTCCTTAGTGTTATGATTTTTCTTTGTAAGTTCATAAGAAGTCCCTCCTTCCTTTTTCAGGATAAGGCTAGCATATAACGCATGTGAAAGCCACCACAACGATGTGTCAAAGCCGCAACATAATGTTGCAAATGTGCCATTTCACATATCAGAACGCAGTTCACCGCCGATTCTTAATTGATCACATTGATTCTATCATGGATTCTAATCTGACGCAACAAAAAACACAGCGGCGTGAAAGCGACTGTGCTTTTGAAAACTCCAGCAGTATGGATTTACTGCGAGAAATAATCAGCAAAGGGCTCGCTGCAAAATGAATCATTTTGCAGCGAGCCTCGTGGTTTTTCCGGTTCCGCAAACACCTTGCAGACGGGCGTATTCCTCTCTCAGGACTGCAGCTCCGGCAAAGGCAGCGACGCAATGGCTGAGAGCGCAGGAAGCGCACATCCGTCATAATCAAACAGCGCCTGGTTGGCCCACTCGTTTCCGCCGGGGCCGGTTTCATGGAGATACGCAAGAGCTGCCGGTGTCGCCCAGCCGCTGCCCTTCACCGGAAGCCATGCAGACTCCCACCAGATGAAACCGCGGCACAGATCTCCGGGGATCCTGCGGATCACATCCCAGAGGTCCTTCAGAAACTGTACCTGTCCCTCCGGGGTGCAGGGCCAGGGAACAGCGCGGGCGTTCATCGCGCGGGAGGCCAGGCCCTTCGTTTCCTCCGGACGCAGGCCCTCCTGCTGATTGCACTCCTCCTGGGTGAAGGCCATGGAGGTCTCCGTGACGATCATCGGCTTGCCGATATCGCCGGCCAGCCTGGTCATGTTGTCCCGCAGATCCTCCAACGTGCCGTGCCAGAAGGGATAGTAGCTCAGGCCGATGTAATCGAAATCCGCGCCGCCGCTGCCCCGGTAGCTTTTGAACCAGCTTTGATACAAATCGCTGCAGCCGCCGTTGTCCAGGTGAATCATGGTCTTGATCGAGGGGTCCACGGCCTTGACGGCACGGATGCCAGCCGACACGAACCGGGCGATATTGGACCAGTTGGCGACCTTCCCCCAGGGCCAGAGCAGTCCGTTGGACAGCTCGTTGCCCACCGCCACGATGACCGGGAGGAGGGCCTCCCGTTTCAGGGTCATCAGGGTCTCATAGGTATGGTTGTAGACCGCCTCCGCCAGACCGTCGGCGTCCAGGTTTGCCCAGGCCTTGGGCGGATATTGCTTTCCGGGATCCGCCCAAAAGTCGGAATAGTGGAAATCCAAGAGCCAGGGCAGGCCAAGCGCCTTGCACCGGCGAGCCAGCGCCGCCGTCCGGGGCAGGTCGTTGGTCCCGGCGCCGTAGGGATTCCCGTCTGCGTCATAGGGATCGTTCCAGAGGCGGAGACGGATCAGGTTGACGCCGTGGCGGGCCAGGATAGAGAGGGCGTCTTCCGCTTCGGGCCTCCCGTTCTCTGGTGACTGATCATAAAATTTGCCTCCGTTTTGTTCGACTTCCAATAACGAAGAAATGTCAGCGCCTTTGATCATGGTTCAGTCCTCAAAGGTGAACCGTTCGTACATGGCGCGGTAGCGGAAGCGGGCTAACTCGTTTTTTTCCAGGACGTCTGCCTCATTGCCCCGGTACTGGCAGCGCAGGCAGTAGTATTCATCCCTGTCCTTGTCATAGAACATATCCATGTCGATATCCCGCATAAAGCAGGAGGGGCACCGGTAATTCAGTCTGCCCTTTCCAGATTGAGCCATGTGGTAAAGACCTCCTTGTCCTTGAGATTTCGTTCATAACCGAGGGTGAACATGGGGCTGAAGGCGTAGCCCTCCCGCACAAAGCCGATCTTGTTGCGGCCGTTGGCCAGCATGGAGACCCGGGTCTTGATGGGCGGAATGGTGCAGCTGACCTCCTCGGCGCCGGGGACGGCGGCCTCGCGGCACTTGTATTCGTAGGGGATCGTCACGCTGTCGGTCTCCCCTGCTTCAATGTGCAGGGTCAGGGAGGACATGTCCTCCGTATACTCGGTGGTGCCGTAGCAGGCCACCATGTATTCCTTCACCGTGACCTCCGCGTCCGGATCGGACATGCTCAGGATCCTTCGGTCGATCCGGATGGACGAGCTGCCCTCAGCAAAGGTGAAGACTGTCTGCAGCTTCACGGTAACGCCGTCGGAGAAGACCACGTCCACCGGATCCAGGGTCAGGATACGATCCGTCCCTTCCCTGTGAAACCGGGCCTTCGTGCGGCAGAGACAGAGATCCACCTCCTCCCCGTTCCGGCAGATTTTCGCGCTGCGGACGGTGCCCTCTCCGGCGTAGTGCGTGAAATAGCCCGCCCGGTATTTCTCCTGAATCAGGAAGGGGTAGCTTGCGTCCTGGACGTGAGGCGTGCCGATGCCCACGGGCCACTCCAGCTTTGCCGCGTAGGGGCGAAGGTCCACAATCGCGCCGCCCTGATCCATATTGACGCAGGCCCGCAGATAGGGATCGCAGTACCAGAACAGCTGCTTGTCCGAGCCGTAGAGGATATCCCGCCAGAGGGCGCACTCCGGGGTGGTGTAGGATTTTTTTGCGCGATACCAGTCGGCAAACTCGGACATGGTCATGTCAATGAGCTTGCCGGCTTTTTTGAGTTTTCCATAATAGGCGCAGCCATCCTCATAGGACTTGTAAAGCAGCTCGTAGGGCTGCTCCCAGCGCCCCATCTTGTTCATCCAGCCGGGGCCGACGAACATCATATTATAGGCGCAGCCGTCGTTGTATCTCGCCAGGCTGCGGTACTGATCGATCAGATTATACAGATAGGGATACTCCCAGGTTTTGGTGTCGTAGATCATGCCCCGCAGGACATTCTGCGGATGGGTGCCGAAGTTGGAACCGTTGCCGTCATAGCAGGCAAGCAGATCCCGGCTCAAATGGGGAATGGCGACGATGCCGCTGTCCTCGTTCTCGTTGGCGGCTGGCGCGTGGGTGTTTGCCTTGGAGGGGATCCAGGGCGCCCAGGGGCCGCCGTCCATAAAGGTGTACCAGGAGTTGTTGCAGGTGTGGTAGGCCTTGGGCCCCTCCTCCCAGCAGGTGGCGACGGCACACTTGACAGCGGGATATTCCGCCTTGATATAGTTGATGAGGTCGGCGTCCATGTAATACGAGCCGGTAGATTCCGGGTAGAAGCCGAAGGCCTCATGAAATTTTTCAAAAACGTCATGGACGATGGCCTTCTTGTCCTCCATGGAAAACATCCAGATGCAGAAGTCCTTGGTCTTGTACTTCTGCCGGAACTGCTCGCAGGGCAGGCCCAGCAGGGACAGTCCGATCTCGTCGCCAAACTCGGCGTGATGCTGCTTGGCAAGCTCCACCGCCTCGGCGTTAAAGAGGCTGGCATAAGTCATCTGGATGGTGGTTTTGAGGCCGTATTTGTGGGCCAGCGCCTGCTGTGTTTTGAAAATATCCAGGCTCTCTTTGAGCAGCGCCTTACGGCCCAGATCCTCCTCTTTGCCGTGGCCGGTGACCTTTTCGGCATATTCGGGAACCATCTCAGGGCGGTGGATAATATTGACAATAAACTGGTCTTTCATGTGATTCTCCAATTTGTGTGGTGTGAAAAGCGGGATTTGGCGATTAGGCAATAGTTGAATAGTCAATAGGCAATAGTGGATGGGAGATGCATATAAAGCTGACCTTTCGGCGTTCTCCTATTGCCTATTGCCTGTTGCCTATTGCCTCGACTTAGTCTCCCGTTCGTACCCAAAACCGGGGCCCTTTCGGGCCCCGGAGCGCTCGGTTCCAATCAATCGCAGAGCAGATTCTTCTCGGTCTCGGGATCAAAGAAGTGCATGACCTTGCCTTCAAAGGTGACGTTCAGAGATGCCCCGGAGGCCATGTTCCCGCGCTGCACGTTGGTCAGACTGATGGTGGGGACACGGACGATGAGACGGGTCTCGTCCTCCGTGAAGACGTGCAGATGGAGCTCGGAGCCCATCATTTCGTTGACCTCCAGACGGGTGGCAATGCCTTCTCCGTCCTTTGCAAGGGTGATATGTTCGGGACGGACGCCCAGCAGGATCTCCCTGGACTCCACGCCGCGCTTGGCCAATTCCTGACCCTTCTCGCCGGTGACTTCGATCCTGGCGCCGAAGGGCGTCACGTAATACCTGCCGTTCTCTCTGATCAGATTCGTCTTGATGATGTTCATCTTCGGCGCGCCGATGAACTCGGCCACGAAGAGGTTGGCGGGCATATCGAAGCACTCGGCGGGCGTGCCGACCTGCATGATGTAGCCGTCCTTCATGATGACGATGCGGTCCGCCAGGGTCATGGCCTCGGTCTGGTCATGGGTGACGTAGATGAAGGTGGTGTCCAGCTTCTGGCGGAGCAGGATGATCTCGGCACGCATCTGGTTGCGGAGCTTGGCGTCCAGGTTGGACAGCGGCTCGTCCATGAGGA
>CAMHRJ010000153.1 GCA_946187475.1 uncultured Clostridia bacterium
GCCCACATCGCCATCCAGGGCTACATCAAGCTGGCCAAGGAAGGCCGCTACGCCGACGCTCTGGCGCTGATCAAGCAGGACAATCCGTTCCCCTCCGTCTGCGGTTACGTCTGCAACCGCCGCTGCGAGGACGCCTGCACCCGCGGTAAGCTGGACAAGGCCCTGGCCATCGACGAGATCAAGAAGTTCATCGCCGAGCAGGACCTGAAGAAGCCCATGAAGGACCGCTACATTGCCGACCCCATCCGCCGTCGTCCCATCGATAAGGACTACGAGGAGAAGGTGGCCATTATCGGCGCCGGCCCTGCCGGCCTGAGCTGCGCCTACTACCTGGCCCGCATGGGTTACGTGAACGTTACGGTCTTTGACCGCAACGCCGAGCCCGGCGGCATGCTGGTCATGGGCATCCCCAGCTATCGCCTGGACCGCAAGGCCCTGAAGGGCGAGATCGACGTCCTGAAGAAGATGGGCGTCAAGTTCAAGATGAACACCGAGGTGGGCAAGGACATCACCATCGACAAGCTCCGCAAGCAGGGCTACAAGGGCTTCTACGTCGCCATCGGCGCGCAGAAGAGCTCCAAGCTGAACATCCCGGGTGAGGATCTCACCGGCGTGTTCGGCGGCGTCGACTTCCTGCGCGAAGTGAACCTCGGCAACAAGCCCGCGCTGGGCAAGAAGTGCGCCGTCATCGGCGGCGGCAACGTGGCCATGGACGTCTGCCGCACGGCCGTCCGTCTGGGCGCTGAGACCTATGTGGTCTACCGCCGCAGCGAGGCCGAGATGCCCGCCGACAAGGAAGAGGTCGCCGAGGCCATGGAAGAGGGCGTGAAGTTCTGCTATCTGAACGCTCCCGTGGAGATCGAAGGCGCTTCCGGCAAGGTCAACGGCCTGAAGGTGGAGATCATGGAGCTGGGCGAGCCCGACGAGAAGGGCCGCCGCGCACCTGTCGGCACCGGCAAGTTCGAGACCCTCAAGGTCAACTCCGTCATCGCCGCCGTTGGCCAGGCCATCGACTGGGGCGAGCTGGATGTGGGCAGCCTCAAGACCGGCAAGAAGGGCAACGCCATTGCCGACAATCTCACCTACCAGACCGAGCAGGAAGACATCTTCGTGGGCGGCGACGTCTACACCGGCCCGAAGTTTGCCATCGACGCCATCGCCGCCGGCAAGGAGGCCGCCATCTCCCTGCACCGCTATGTCCACCCGGGCCAGACCCTCACCATGGGCCGCGACCGCCGCGTCTACCGCGAGCTGGACAAGGAGCACGCCCTCGTCTCCCTCGGCGGCTTCGACACCCCGGCCCGCCAGCCCATCCTCCACGACCCGAAGAAGGCCAAGAGCTTCGAGCACGACCGTCTCACCTTCACCGAGGAGCAGGTCAAGGCGGAGGCTTCCCGCTGCCTGGGCTGCGGCCTGAGCATCGTGGACCCGAACAAGTGCATCGGCTGCGGCCTGTGCACCACCAAGTGCATGTTCGACGCCATCCACCTGGAGCGCGACCATCCGGAGAACTCCACCATGGGCCGCTGCGACGACAAGACCAAGGTTCTGCTGGCCAACGTGAGCAAGATCGCGGTCAAGTCTGCCAAGAAGGCCATCATCAAGCGCATCACCAAGTAATTATTTTCCCCTTTCAAGCGGGTGCAGACCGGCGCTTGCAGTCTGCACCCACGTTCAAGTATCCAACCGGGCCTGCATTTGCAAGCCCGGTTTTTTGCGCGTTCTATGGTGGACGAACTGGTAAATGTTGTGGTATAATCAATTATTCCTGGATTTCCGGAAAGGGGACTGCACATGGACGACACCGGCATTGCCGAGCGCGCGGCGCGAATTGCATACTATGAATCCCTGCTCCGGCAGCTGCAGCGCTGCTTGTCCTACCCGGACCCTTCGGAGCCCACGCGGCGCACGGCGGCAAAGCTGACCGCGGCTCTGAGCGCCTATTACGCCAGCGATGAATGGAAAGGCGATTTCGCCGCTGACGAAGCGGGCCTTCTTCCGCCGGACCTGCCTCGGGGCGTCCTCTCCGAGGACGGCATTTATAACACGCTGGAGGACTATCGGGAGTGGACAAAGCCTGCGGGAATCGAAACCGACCGCCTCATCCTCCGAAGGATGGAGGCTGAGGACCTGGACCTGATCTACCGGCTTTACTCCGACGAAGAAATCCTGCGCTATTCGCCTTTTGACACCATGGATCGGCCAGCGGCCGAAGCCCATGTGCAGCGCATTCTGCGCGAATGGGAGTCGCCTTCGCCTGTGAACCGGGAGTATACCGTTGTACGCAAGCAGGACGGCACAGCAATGGGCCGCTGCCACATCGAGCTGGACGCCGAGACGGACACCGCCATGGTGGGCTGCCATCTGCTGAAGGATTACTGGCGGCATGGATACGCCGCAGAGATCTGCCGCACCCTGGTGGCCTACAGCTTTGAAACCCTCGGCGTGCACCGGGTCAACGCCCTCTGCCATCCGGAAAATACGGGCTCCCGCAAGATGCTGGAGGCCTGCGGCATGCGTCTGGAGGCGCATTTTCGCCAAAAGTGCCGCTATGTCAAAGGCGGCGTCACCTCCTGGGAAGACGAGCTCCAATATGCGCTCCTGCGCTGGGAGTGGGAGGCAAACCATGAAGCAAGAAGATAAGAAAAACCTGTTTACAGAGACCATATTGCCCTTTCTGCTGCTGACCATCGGCGCAGCCATCGCAGCCATCGCCCTGGAGGAATTCCTGGTTCCCTTCACCATCCTGGACGGCGGCGTCGTGGGCGTCAGCATGATCGTGAGCCAGCTGTCCGGCCTGCCCCTGGGCATTTTCATCGTGGTGCTGAATATCCCGTTTCTGCTGCTGGGACTCCGCCGCCTGGGCTGGGGCTTTCTGGTGCGGGCGCTGTATGCCATGGTGCTGTTTTCCGTTCTGCTGGAGGTGTTCGCGCCTCTGCCGCCGCTGACGGATCAGGATCTGCTGGTGGTGGTGTTCGGCGGTGTGCTGCTGGGCCTGGGTGTGGGACTCATCCTGCGCAGCGGCGGCTGCCTGGACGGTACGGAGATCGTCGCCATGCTGCTCAGCCGGAAAACCTCCTTCTCCACGGGCCAGATCGTCCTGGGCTTCAACATCGTGATCTACGCCGTGGCAGGTCTGCTCTTTGGCCTGGACCGGGCGCTCTACAGCCTGCTGACCTACTTCATCACCTCGAAGATCATCGACATGGTGGAAAACGGCATGGAGCAGGGGAAGGCGGTCATGATCATCACCGACGAGAGCCGCCAGATCGCCGACGCGCTCTATGCCCAGCTTGGCCGCACCTGCACGCTGCTGGAAGGCCGGGGCATGATCAGCGGGCAGAAGACGGTGCTCTACTGCGTCGTCACTCGCATCGAGATCCCCACCGTCAAACACATCATCCAGTCCATGGATGGCTCCGCCTTCGTCACGGTCTCCGACGTGTCGGAGATCATCGGCCAGCACATCAAGCAAACCAATCTCGATGCATCTGAAAGCGGCAACTAACGCTGCAGCGCCCCATTTCGTATCATTTCTGACAGAGGAGATACTAAGGATGACCGATCCAATGACTGCGCCCGTGAGCAGCGCGATGAATGATTTTGAAAGCGAGCGCTGGCGCGTTGTCCGGCCCACCATGGACAAGGAAACCTGTACCGACTGCGGCGCCTGCAGAAACTTCTGCCCCATGGGCGCCATCTACGCCGACGAAAAGGTGATTCGAATCTCCTATGACGTCTGCATCGGCTGCGGTATCTGCGCCGTGGACTGCCCGATTCACGCGATCACGATGCAGCCGAAACCTGGAGCACACAGCTGAGAACGGAGGGAATCCTATGACACAATTTGTTTCTGCCCGCCAGGCGATTGCGGCCATTCCGGATGAATGCACCCTTGCCGTGGGGGGCTTCAACGGCTTCGGCACCCCGGATGAGCTGATCCTCGCCCTGCGAGATCGGTTTCTGGAGACCGGCAAACCCCAAAACCTCACGGTGATGAAGAGCGTCAGCGTGGGTGACCGGGCGGAGCGCGGCGTCAGCCGCATCGCCCTGGAGGGGTTGCTCCGCCGGGTGATCTGCTCCCACGTGGGGCTGGAGCCCGCCACGGCGAAGCTCGTGGAAGAAAACAAGTGCCTGGCCTACATGGTCCCTCTGGGCACCATGACAGAACTCTACCGCGCGGCAGCTGCCGGGCGGCCCGGCGTATTCACCCACGTGGGGCTGGAGACCTTCATCGACCCCCGGCTGGAGGGCGGCAAGGCCAACGCCCTGACCCGAGACGAAGGTCCGGACATCTCCAGCATCATCGAAGCCGGCGGCAAAACCTGCATCTTTTATCCCACCATCCCCGTGGACGCCTGCCTGATTCGCGGCACCTATTCCGACCGGAAGGGCAACATCGTCCTCAGCAAGGAGGCCATGCACGGCGACCAGCTGGAGGTGGCTGCCGCCACCCACAACTCCGGCGGTACGGTCATCGTGCAGGTGGAGCAGGTGCTGGACGAGGACTTTGACCCCCGCATCGTGAAGCTCCACCACTTCATGGTGGACTATGTGGTCACGGCCAGGCCGGAAAACCACCTCCAGGGCTACGACACGCCGGACTACCGGCCCGAGGTGGCGGGGGAGTGCCGCAAGGCCCTCAGCGCCATCGCGCCCATGCCCCTGAATCCCCGCAAGGTCTGCGGCCGTCGAGCGGCTCTGGAGCTGAAGCCGGGGAGTCTCATCAATCTGGGCATCGGCGTGCCCGAAGCGGTGGCTGCCGTGGCGGCGGAGGAAGGCGTCAGCGACCATTTCACCCTCTCCATCGAGTCCGGCGTCCTGGGCGGCGTGCCTCTGTCCGGCCTGGGGCTGGGCGGCACCACGAATCCCGAGGCCATTTATAAAATGGCGGACATTCTGAACATCTATGACGGCGGCGGTCTGGACATGGCTGTGCTGGGCCTGGCGGAGATGGATCAGCACGGCAACGTGAACGTCTCCAAATTCGGCGGACGTGTGGTGGGCCCCGGCGGCTTCATCAACATCGCCCAGAACACCAAGACCGTTATCTTCACCGGCACCTTCACCGCCGGCGGCCTCCAGGAGGAAGTGGCAGAAGGAAAGCTGAAAATCCTCCAGGAAGGCAGGGCCGTGAAGTTCCGTCAGCAGGTGGAGCAGATCACCTTTTCCGGCAGCTATGCCACGAAAACCGGCAAGCGCGTGCTGGTCATCACGGAGCGGGCGGTGTTCCGCCTGACAGCGCAGGGCCTGGAGCTCATCGAGATTGCCCCGGGCGTGGATCTGGAGCGGGACATCCTCGCCCACATGGAGTTTCGCCCGGCCATCAGCCCCGACCTGAAGGAAATGGACGCCCGCATCTTCACCGATGCCCCAATGGGTCTGCAATAAACAGAACGAACCGCAGCGGAACCATGCTCCGCTGCGGCTATTTGTACAGTTTCTTCACCCCATTCGGGCTATTTGCACAAATCCGGCATTTTTTTGATTTTTTTCGTGCAATCTAAAAAGGGATGTGCTATAATGAACTTGAGATTTACATAATACCGTTTTTTCTTCGGTTTTGGGAGGTTTTGCGAATGAAATGCCCCTATTGCGCTTTTCGTGAGAGCAAGGTCATCGACTCTCGTCCCGCGGACGAGGGCAACAGCATCCGCCGCCGGCGGGAATGCCTGGCCTGCCGCAAGCGGTTCACCACCTATGAGACCATCGAGACGCTGCCTCTGGTGGTCATCAAGCGCGACGGCAGCCGCCAGACCTTCGACAAGGCCAAGCTCATCAACGGCATGGTCCGCGCCTGCGACAAGCGGAAGGTGCCCCTGCCGGTGATCGAGCAGATC
>CAMHRJ010000154.1 GCA_946187475.1 uncultured Clostridia bacterium
AACCGGCACGCCTTGCGGCACTTGATTTTGAGTCAAGCACGTCTACCAAGTCCATCACACCGGCAAGTGCAGCAACAAGGATTATACTACACTCCGATGCAGATTTCAAGTCTAAATTCGGACGCGGCCGAGGCGGTCCGTGGCCTTGCGCAGCAGACCGTAGATCACGATCCACAGCAGAAAGCCCAGCACCAGTCCGGTCAGCAGGTCCAGAACGGAATGCTGCTTCACAAAGACCGTGGAGACCGAGACCAGCAGGCCCCAGAACACCAGAATCCAGCGCCCGCGGCGAAGATCATCGCCGTCAAAAGCGGAGAAAATAACGCCCAAGCACCCTACCACATGCATACTGGGCAGGACATTGGTCGGCGTATCCGCTCCATAGACCCCAGCAACAATGAAGCGGGAGAAGTTCCCGATCTCCGTCTTGTTCAAATCCGGTCGCAGCAGCTGACAGTTGGGAAACAGCGCGCAGATCAGCAGGGAGATGGAAAAACCGAAGATGATGAACAGCGCGTACCGGGTAAAGGCCGGGCCGTCGCCCTTGGCCAGAAACACAAAGGGCGGGAGCAGCAGCAGCGGATACCATGTGATATAAGCATAGATAAAGCCCGGCAGGAACGGGATCTTGTCGTCCAGAGGCAGATAGGACACAAAACAGCCGTCCACCGAGGAGATCAGATACTCCTGGGCCATGAACCAGATCAGATAGACCGGCAGATACAGAAACAGAAGGACATAGGGATGGGAGCGGATGTAGGCGCGATAGGAGAACTTCCCTGTCCGCACCTGCTCCATACGCACCTTCAGCTCGGCCTGCAGTGCCAGAAGCTCCTCCTGAAGCTCACGGATATCATTGTTTGCCTTATTTGGCATGGCGTTCCTCCATAGGGATTTCTTCGTGGGTCATTCTATCACAGCGTTAATCTCCTGTCAAATATGCACATCTGTCTATATTCTGAGGCGAAAAAGCGAAAAAAGGATTGACGGAACCGGAAATCTGCATTATTATAAAAAATAATAGAAAACATAAATCAATTTACTTCAATAAAATCTTCTTGTGGAGAAAAGGAGAACCATATGGAGCTACGTATCTTAAACACCTTCCTGAAAGTCGCCCAGCTGCAGAGCTTTTCCAAGGCAGCGGATTCCCTGGGCTATTCCCAGTCGGCCATCACCGTCCAGGTGCAGCAGCTGGAAAACGAGCTGGGCGTGCGGCTGTTTGACCGCATCGGCAAGAACGTCACCATCACCCACTATGGCCAGGCTTTCATCCCCTACGCCCGGGATGTGATCTCTTCCGTGACCCGGGCCTCCCACTTCGCCGTGGAGGAAAAGGACCTGGGCGGAACCCTCCGGCTGGGCACCATCGAATCCGTCATCGCTACCAGCTTTACGGAGGTGCTTTCGGAGTTCCATCGCCGCTGCCCCAAGGTCAAGACCGAGATTCACACCGGCGGCACCAAAGACCTGCTGAGCATGCTGCAGCACAACGAGCTGGATTTGATCTACTCCTTGGATGAGCCGGGCTATGACCCCCAGCTGGTGAAGCTTTTTGAGAAGCCCGCCGATATCGTGGTGCTGGCCGGAGGACAGCATCCCCTGGCCGGACGTAAGGACCTGATGCTGAAGGATGTGGTGAACGAAGAGTTCATCCTCATGCCCCGCACCAGCAACTATCGCCATCTCTTTGACGCGGAGCTGGCCCGCCAGAAGCTGACGGTCTCCCCCTTCCTGGAGCTGGACGGCACGGACATGGCCATCCGCCTGCTGGAGCGCAACCCCTATCTGACCGTACTGCCCCGCTACGCGGCGGCCCAGCAGTTGGCCGACGGCACCATCGTGGAACTGCCCCTGATGGATTGCCGCATGGAGCAGTATCTCCAGCTGGTGCACCATCGGGACAAGGTCATCACGCCCCAGATTCGCGTCATGGCGGACGTCATCGCCGAGAGCACGGGCATGGAAATCCACAAGGATTAATGGAACATACAGCACCGGTGCAGCGACTTGCTGCACCGGTGTTTTCGTTGAAATCGTTTAAATATAACCGTTTTTTCCGCGGACCGTGACTTCCCCGGCGTTGAGGGTCTCTTCCGTTCCGTCGGCATACCGCACCCGGAGACCGAAATCCTCCGCAACCGACTGGGCAAGGGCGTCGCGGACATGGTCGCCGCGCAGGACGCGCACTTCCCTGCCCACGGTGAGGCAGCGGTCGCGGTACTGCTGCAGATAGGCGAACCGGTCATGTTCCCAGGCGGCGTACATGGCATCCAACGCTTCGATCATGGCGGCAGTCAGCTTTGCGCGGTTCACGGTTTGGCCCGTCTCGCTGAAGATGGAGCCCGCTTTTTCCCGCAGTTCCAGAGGGAAGTCCATCATTCGATTGTTCACGTTTACCCCGATGCCGATGACCACGGAGTCCAGAGCGGCGGTCTCCCCTTCCAGGGTCAGCTCCGTGAGGGTGCCGCAGATCTTCCGCTCGTTTAGGAGAATGTCGTTGGTCCATTTGATTCCCGTCTCGCAGCCGCAGACCCGGTCGATGGCCTGGCAGACCGCCACAGCAGCATGGGAGGTCAGGGTCGCGGCCTCCATGGGTGCGCAGCGGGGTCGGAGCAGCAGCGAGAGATAAATCCCGCAGTCCGCCGCAGAGCGGAAATCCCGCCCGGAGCGTCCCCGACCGGCAGTCTGTTCGTTGGCCACAGCGCAGAGTCCGTGTGGCGCCCCCTGCATGGCTTCCCGTTTCAGGTAGGAGTTGGTGGAATCGATGGAGTCAAAGCAGCGCACCAGCGCTCGCCGCTGCTCCGGCAGAAAGGCGCAGACCTCGCCCTGGGTAAGTCTGCCCGGCGTACCGCGCAGACAGTAGCCCCGGTTGGTCACGGCGTCGATCTCATAACCATCATCCCGCAGAGCGCGTACGGCGTTGCTCACCGCCATGCGGGTCACACCCAGCCGCCGGCTGATCTCCGCGCCGGAGAAATAACCCTCGTGGGTACACAGTATCATCAAAACATCGTCTCGAAGCATCGTATCCCTCCTTACCTGCTCCATTATAACTCCTTTCCGATAGATTGTAAAGTTAGAAATAGCCACCCTTGACAATTCGGCGCGATTACGCTATACTCCCGATTGTAAAGTTTTGAAAATGCATATTTTACAATCAGGAGAAATGAAGAAATGAAACTGAAAACCGTTGATTTGACCCTCTGTGCGCTCTTTGCGGCGCTTCTTGCCGTGTGCGCCTGGATCCGCATTCCCTTTGGCCCCATTCCCTTCACGCTGCAGACCTTTGGTGTGTTCGCCGTGCTGGGGCTTCTGGGCGGAAAGCGCGGCACCATCTCCATTCTCGTTTATCTGCTGCTGGGCGCATTTGGCCTGCCAGTGTTCTCCGGGTTTCAGGGCGGCTTCGGCGCGCTGTTTGGCGTCACGGGCGGCTATCTGATCGGCTTTCTGCTGACTGGCGCTGCGGTGTGGCTGGCAGAAAAGTGGTTCGGTGACGGCTTCTGGAGCTTCACGATCGCGGCCATCGTCGGACTGCTGCTGTGCTATGCTTTCGGCACCGCCTGGTTCATGGTCGTCTACACCAAGGGTGGCAACTCCATTGCGCTGGGAAGCGCCCTGAGCATGTGCGTCCTCCCCTTCCTGATTCCGGACGCGGCGAAGCTGGCCGTGGCCCTGCTGCTGCGCAGCCGGCTGAAGAAGCTGGTACCCGCATCCGCCTGAATTCCAAAGAAAAGCCGGTGATCAAACTGGCTTTTTCATTTTGCCAAAAAATCTGCTGATTTAAAGCAAAATATCGTTAAAGATTCTATTGACGCAGGGGAAAAATGGGAGTATATTAAGGAAGACTAATCGGCCGAATGACGGCTGCGCATCAGGAGTTTTTCCATGAAACACACCTCCAGCTTTACCTATACCACTGCCGCAGAGGAGTTTGCGGCTTCTTTTGCTGGCTGGTTTTATGGCTACTCCTATTATGATCGCAGCAAAATTGCATGACATTCGGTTGAAAGCCGCCCATATCAGGATTTGCAGCTTTGCCGAAGGGCAAGGCTTTTTTTATTGATTTCACAAGGAGGCATCCCCATGTTCCCTCAGGACGCTCTGCAATGCGGCAAGGAGCAGAATCCCATCCGCGTCATCTCCGAATATGCCGCCAAACGCGCTCAGGAAATCGGCGCCGAGAACGTGTTCAATTTCAGCATCGGCAACCCCAATGTGCCTGCGCCGGACATTGTGAACCAGACGCTGATCGAAACGCTGCAGACCGTTCCTGCGGCCCAGCTCCACAGCTATACACCTGCCCCGGGTCTTTCCTGGGTGCGGGACGCGGTTGCCCAGGATCTGAACCGGCGGTATGGGACCGCGTATTCGGCGGATGATCTTTATCTCACGGCAGGCGCCTCCGGAGCGCTGGCCATCGTGATGAAAGCGATTTTGCTCCCCGGGGACGAAGTGATCCTCTTTGCGCCCTACTATCCGGAATACGCGGTCTACGGGGAATCCTTCGGCGGGAAGATGGTAACGGTTCCGCTCCGGGATGGGGATTTCCAGATCGATCTGGCGGCGCTGGAGGCTGCCATCACGGCAAAGACGAAGATGGTCGTGGTGAACTCCCCCAACAATCCCGCCGGCACCGTGTTCTCCCAGGAGACGATCACCGCCCTCTCTGAGCTTCTGCGCAGGAAGCAGGCGGAATGCGGGCACCCCATTTACATCCTCGCGGACGAGCCCTATCGGGAGCTGCTCTACGGCGAAAACCTGGTGCTGCCCTTTATCCCCAATGACTATGACAACACGATCTACACCTATTCCTACAGCAAGTGCCTGTCCCTCCCCGGCGAGCGTATCGGGTACATTCTGGTGCCGCCGCAAGTTCAGGATCACAAGGACGTCTATGCCGCTGTCTGCGGCGCAGGGCGGATCCTGGGCTACGTGAATGAAAGTACCCTCTTTCAGTACATGCTGCCGAAGGTACTGGATAAGACCAGCGATCTCTCCATTTACAAAACCAACCGCGATCTGCTCCTGACAGAGCTGACGAAGTATGGCTACGAAATGGCGAAGCCCGACGGCGCATTCTATCTGTTCCTCAAATCTCCGGAGGCCGACGACTGGGCCTTCTGTGAGCGGGCCAAGCAGTTTGAAGTGATGCTGGTGCCCGGCGACTGCTTCGGCTATCCCGGCTACGCGCGGCTGAGCTACTGCGTGGACACGGACACCGTCCGCAGAGCTCTTCCGGCGCTGGAAGCGCTGATGAAATCCTACACGGAGTGATGTACATTGAATAAACTCGAAACCGCGAGAGCGCAGATCTCCGCCATCGATCAGCAAATGGCCGACCTCTTTGAGCAGCGGATGAACGCCGTGAAGCTGGTGGCGGAACACAAGCAGGAGCACGGTCTCCCCATTCTGGACACCGCCCGGGAGCAGGCGCTCATCGCCCGCAACAGCGAATACATTCAAAACGGCGTGATTCGGGAGTATTACGTCCAGTTTCTGCAGAACACCATGGCCCTGAGTCGGGATTATCAGGCTCGGCTGAGCCAGCAGCTTCGGGTGGCCTACAGCGGCGTGGAGGGCGCCTTTGCCCACATCTCCGCCGGGCGGATCTTCCCCGACGGAAATCGCATCGGCTATAAGGACTTCCGCGCCGCATACGACGCGGTGGTCAGCGGAGAATGCGACTGCGCGGTGCTGCCCATTGAAAACAGCTACAACGGCGAGGTTGGCGACGTGCAAGACCTGATGTTCTTCGGTCCCCTCCACGTGAACGGAGTCTATGAGCTGGGCATCACCCAAAACCTCG
>CAMHRJ010000155.1 GCA_946187475.1 uncultured Clostridia bacterium
AATATTGTAAAGAGCACCGGATTCGTGTATAATAACTCAAAAAATTGAAATACAGGTGACAAGGAGCGTTCCGTATGGACGAAACTTCCAGAAACTTTATTGAGGCCTTCATTCAGGAGGACATCGGCCCCGGCGGACGGTTTGAGGGTCAGACCGTCCACACCCGCTTCCCGCCTGAGCCCAACGGCTATCTGCATATCGGCCACTGCAAGGCGCTGTGCATCGATTTCGGCACGGCGGAGCGCTTCGGCGGCCTGTGCAACCTGCGCATGGACGACACGAACCCCTCCAAGGAGGACAACGAGTTCGTGGAGGCCATTCAGGAGGACATCCACTGGCTGGGCTTTGACTGGGGCGACCGGTTCTTCTTCGGTTCGGACTATTTCGAGCAGGACTACCAGTACGCCGTGGAGCTGATCCAGAAGGGTCTGGCCTACGTGTGTGAGCTGACCCCCGAGGAATTCAAGGAATATCGCGGCGACGTAAACACCCCCGCCCGGAGCCCCTGGCGCGACCGTCCCATTGAGGAGAGCCTGGATCTGTTCCAGCGCATGCGAGACGGCGAGTTCCCCGAGGGCAAATACACCCTGCGGGCCAAGATCGATCTGGCCAGCGGCAACTTCAACATGCGCGACCCGGTGCTCTACCGCATCCGCTATATCGAGCATCACCGCCAGGGCACCAAGTGGTGCATCTATCCCATGTACGACTTCGCTCACCCCATCCAGGACGCTCTGGAGGGAATCACCCACAGCCTCTGCTCCCTGGAGTATGAGGACCACCGCCCGCTGTATGACTGGGTGGTGAACAACGTGTCCGTCCCCTCCAAGCCCCGGCAGATCGAGTTCAGCCGTCTGGGCATCAATTACACGGTCATGAGTAAGCGCAAGCTCCGCCGTCTGGTGGAAGAGGGCTTCGTCTCCGGCTGGGACGACCCCCGGATGCCCACCCTCTGCGGTCTGCGCCGACGGGGCTACACGCCCGCCTCCATCCGCAACTTCACCGACCGCATCGGCGTGAGCAAGGTGCCCAGCACCGTGGATTACAGCTTTCTGGAGCACTGCCTGCGAGAGGACCTGAACGACCACGCCCAGCGTGCCATGGCGGTGCTGAAGCCCGTGAAGCTCACCATCACCAACTACCCCGAGGGGGAAAGCGAGCTGGTGGAGGTCGAGAACAACCCCAACGACCCCGAGGCCGGGACCCGCGAGGTCAGCTTCTCCCGCACGGTGTATGTGGAGGCTGACGACTTCCTGCCGGAGCCGGTGCCGAAGTACAAGCGCCTCTACCCCGAGGGACCGGAGTGCCGGCTCAAGGGCGCGTATCTGATCCGCTGCACGGGTTATGAAGCCGACGAAAACGGCAGCGTGACCGAAATTTTCGCCACCTACGACCCCGAAAGCCGGGGCGGCAACCCCGCCGACGGCCGCAAGGTCAAGGGCGCTACCATCCACTGGGTCAACGCCAATGACTGCGTGGACGCCGAGGTGCGGCTTTACGACAATCTCTTCGCCGACGAGGAGCCCGAGGGTGACGGCAAGGACTACATCGAGTGTCTGAATCCGAACTCCCTGGAAGTGCTCACCGGCTGCAAGGTGGAACGCAGTCTCGAAAACGTCGAGGCCCCTGCCAGCTTCCAGTTTTTGCGTCTCGGCTACTTTGCCGTGGACAACAAGGACTCCAAGCCCGGCAAGCTGGTGTTCAACAGAGCCGTTGCCCTGAAGGACAGCTTTAAGAAGTAAATAATCGGCAAGGCCGATACAACGGAAGCGGCAAAGCAGTTGAAGTGCGTAGATCGGCGAGCGGGTTTTTCATCTGTCAAAGATGAAGAATCGCGGGAATACTTTGTGTATTTCAAGATTCTGAATCGAAGAGAGATGGAAAAAACGCCGTCGAGCTGCGTGCGGCAGCTGGTTTGGCGTTTCCGAAACAAGAGGAGGATAATCAAATGAGCGAAAAGAAGATTGGCGCCGAGCCCGTGTACGACGCACGCAAGCTCGGTACCCCCCGGATGCTGGTGCTGGGCCTGCAGCACATGTTCGCCATGTTTGGCGCCACCGTTCTCGTCCCGATCCTGACGGGTCTGGACATTGCCACCACCCTGCTGTTCGCCGGTCTCGGCACACTGCTGTTCCACGTGCTGACGGAATTCAAGGTTCCCGCCTTCCTGGGCAGCTCCTTCGCGTTCCTGGGCGGCTATGCGGCCATCGCTCCGCTGGTTGACGGCGCACCCAACACCGAAATGATCCCCTATGCCTGCTTCGGCGTTGCCTGCGCAGGTCTGATGTATGTGATTCTCTCCGCGCTGTTCAAGGTCTTCGGCGTGAAGAAGGTCATGCGTTACTTCCCGCCCATCGTCACCGGCCCGATTATCATCGCCATCGGCCTCACGCTTTCCTCCTCGGCCATCAACAACTGCAATGCCAACTGGCTGATTGCGGTGGTTGCGATCCTCACGGTCATCGGCTTTAACATGTGGGGCAAGGGCATGGCCAAGATCATCCCCATCCTGCTGGGCGTCATCGTGAGCTATGTGCTGGCCATCATCGTGGACCCCGCCGTCCGCGCCAACGTCGCCACCTCCGTCGCCGAGGCCAAATGGTTTGCGCTGCCCATCGTCTGGGAAAACAGCGTGTTCCATCTCTTCAAGTCCGGCGTGAACAGCGGTCTGCTGGTCACCGCCATCTTCACCATTATGCCTCTGAGTCTGGCCACCATGGTCGAGCACATCGGCGACATCTGCGCCATCAGCTCTACCTGCGAGCAGAACTTCATGCAGGACCCCGGCTTCCACCGCACCCTGCTGGGTGACGGTCTGGCCACCACCCTGGCTTCCCTGTTCGGCGCTCCCGCCAACACCACCTACGGTGAGAACACCGGCGTTCTGGCTCTGAGCCGCGTGTATGATCCCCGGGTCATCCGCATCGCCGCCTGCTTCGCCATCATCGTGAGCTTCTGCCCGAAGTTCGCCGCCCTGATCTCCGCCATGCCCACCGCCACCATCGGCGGCGTCAGCCTGGTGCTTTACGGTATGATCTCCGCCGTCGGTGTCCGCAACATCGTGGAAAACCGCGTGGACTTCACCAACACCCGCAACGTCATCATCGCCGCTCTGATTCTGGTTCTGGCCATCGGCATCAACTACTCCGTGGGCAGTCTTCAGCTCAGCGAGCACGTCTCCCTGTCCGGTCTCGCCGTTGCTTCCCTGGTGGGCATCGTTCTGAACGCTGTCCTCCCCGGCAAGGACTACGAGTTCGTGCAGGAGGAGCAGGGCTCTACGAGTGTAGATTTTAAGGTGTAATTCCCCTAAAAACGATTCAACCCCATCCGCGATTGCGGATGGGGTTGTTTTTTCGAATGATTCTTTTTACATTGCTTCAACGGCGTCGATGACTTTTTGTGCGTCGTCAGGGTCGACGAATTTGGCCTTCATGCAGATGTCAAAGGCCTCGCCCAGGGTCTTTTTGTACATCGGTCGGATCAGCAGGGGCTTTGCCAGCTGGGGAATGTGCTGCTTCAGGAGCGCCATGCCGTCATGCTCCTCGATAAATTCTCTGATGTTCATGCTTCTGAAATCCATAGTCTTTCTCCTTTCCGAATGTGCGGTTTACGGTACTATCATAAACACATTCGGCCATAGTTGTCAAGGAAATCTATGGAAGCACGAAGCTCAGCCGCCGAAGCCGATGCAGCCGGTCCTGCCCTCGCCGGTCTGGATGAAGTGGAGAATCTTCTCGATGCGCAGGGCGCGGCTGACGGTGCCGGCCATGCTCTCATGGCTGAAGGTCAGCAGGAACAGGCCCGCGAGGCCCGTGCAGTTGGTGAAGCGCACACGGCGGCGGCTGTGGAAGCCGAAAAACTTTTTCTCCAGCTGATAGGTCTTTCCGAACATCAGATTCAGCGCGGCATAGACCTGCTGGAATTCGTCGGCCTCCAGATGCTCGGTGAAGGGCTTTTCGCCGTTGTAGAATACGTCCACGTCGGCCTCGATGGACTTGGTGAGGTCGCGCTCATTGCGTATGGGGCGCCGGATGTAACGGAGCTCATAGCGGGTGGTGCTCTCCCGATCCAGGATGATGTGCGTGTTCTCCGCAACGAGGCCGTCGGCATGGGGCCGGATGGTGACCAGCTCCTGCTCGATGCCTTCCTCCAGCTCCCGCTGGCGCAGCTCCTGGAAGAAGCCCGCCGCGCCGCCCAGCAGCTCGAACAGATGCAGGCATCGGGCCGCGCCGGCACCGGGACACAGGGTGTTGAAGTCCGCGAAGGGATGGCCCTTCAGCAGGTCGTTCATGCCGATCTGCAGGGTGCGGAAGTCGCAGCGCTTGCCCTGGCTGCCGAGACAGTCATCGTCCAGAGACAGGCCGCGAACCAGGCCGTTTTCATCCAGCAGCACCACCGCCAGCACGGGCACCTCCCGGTTCAGACTGCCGAAGTGGTAGACGCTCTTCTGCCAGGCTACCACATTCCAGCCGCTGTCGCTTTTGCGCACGTCGGTGCCGCGATAGCGGGTGATGAGGGTGCCGAGGTCCCGGGTATGGGCGCCAAAGACGAAGCTGTGGTCAAAGACCGTGTCCAGCTCCGCCAGATTCCGCTGCAGCTCCAGCATCATTGCTGCATCGCCTCCCCCACCACGCGGTAGACATCCGCCACCGTCACGATCTCGCCCCAGAGGTTCGAGGGCAGCGTGAAACCGAATTCCTCCTGGGCCTGGAGCACCACGTCCGCCAGATCGAAGCTGGTGAGGCCTAAATCCGCGATGAGACGCTTTTCCGGGGTAATCTCTTCCGCTGAAATGTCCAGGGTCTCTGCGAGGATCTGCCGAATTTGTTCTTCCATGCCGGTTCCTCCTTTAATAGCGTTTGATCTTCTGGGTTGCCGTCTTTTCAAATGGCTCGCTGCGCAGAATCAGCTCGCCGATGTGCTCATGGGGCGCCAGGGTCTGGTTGATGCGGTCGATCTCCCGCCAGACCGCATCCCGATCGGGCAGAAGGCTCCGGTCGGCGTAGACCTCCGCCGTGATCTTGCCCTTTTCCTCATAGACCAGGGCATCCTCCACGCCCTCCACGCGGTAGAGCCGCTCCTCCAGCATCTCCGGAGAGACGTTTTCGCCGTTGGAGAGGACGATGAGGTTCTTCTTCCGGCCGGTGAACCAGAGGTAGCCGTCGGCGTCCTTCCAGCCCAGGTCTCCCGTGTGGAACCAGCCGTCCCGGTAGGCCTCGGCGTTGGCGGCGGGGTCCTTGTAATAACCCGGGGAGACGCTGTCGCCCCGGACGCAGATCTCGCCGTCCAGGATGGCGGTCTCACAGCACGGGAATGTGCGGCCGATGGAGCCAAAGCGGTTGGCATGGGGCACATTGGCCGCCACGATGGGCGAGCACTCCGTGATGCCGTAGCCCTGGATCACCGTGATGCCCAGGCAGCGGAAAAACTCGATCAGCTCCGGGTCCAGCCCCGCGCCGCCGCATAGGAAATAGCGCAGGTTATGGCCTACCACGTCGTAGACGTCACCGAAAAGCTTCCGGCTCAAATCGACGCCGAAGCGCAGGCAGAAGGCATTGAGCTTCAGACCCTTTTCCAGAGCCTCCAGCTTTCCTTTGCGCTTGGCGGTGCGGAGAATCTCCCGGTGCAGGGTCTGGAGCACCAGCGGCACCACCACCAGGATGGAGGGCTCGAATTTTTTCAGGTTGGACTTGACCGTTAAGAGGCTTTCGTTGATGTACATCTTGCCGCCGCAGTGGAGCACGCCCACGATGTTGGTCATGATCTCAAAGGTGTGGCTGGGCGGGAGTACCGAGAGTCCC
>CAMHRJ010000156.1 GCA_946187475.1 uncultured Clostridia bacterium
CCGGGAAGGGATTGTCCTTCTTGATGAGCTTCAGGGCGTCCAGATACCGGCCCTGCCTGGCCAGCTCGATGTAGCCCTGGACAGAGACGTGGGCCGGGCAGGCCGCCTTGCAGGGGGCGGTGCCGGTCTCGGTGACATCGGTGCGGGTCTCGCGGAAGTCCGGGGTGTACTTGTCGCCCAGCCAGAGGAGGGTATTGCGGCTGGTCTCCGCCGGACGCGGGATGGCAGTCTTATCGCCGCAGAGCTTGGAGCCCAGGCGTACGGCGTTCATCTGGCAGTTTTCCACGCACTGGCCGCAGGCGACGCATTTGTCGGCGTCGATCTTGGCGATGTAGTTGGTGCGCACGGCGTCGGGGGCCTGGAAGTAGGAGGCGATGCGCAGGGCGAAGCAGCCGCAGCCGCAGCAGTTGCAGATGGCGGTGGCGTCCTCGTAGCCCGGTGCCACGTTCAGCTCGTGCACCAGGCCGTTGCGCTCGGCACGGGCCAGGATCTCATAGGCCTCTTCCTTATCGATGAGGCGATGCTCGCCCACCTTGGAGAAGTTGATGGCGTTGTCATTGAGATAGATGCACATATCCTCTTCCAGATGGCCGCAGCCCTCTCCCATCAGACGGCGGGAACGGCGGCAGGAGCAGGGGCCCACGGAGATGGCCCAGGCCTCCTCCACGAGGTTCTTCACCTCATCGTAGCTGGCCTTCTTGGTGTTGTTCTCGATGGCCTTCTGCACGGGGATGACGCGCATCATGTTCATGCCCACGTCCATGAAGGGCGCCAGCAGACTGACGCGGCGGCGGGTGTATTCCTCAAAGCACTCGCCCAGGACGGGATACTTGTCGCACTGCTCCCGGTTGGAGAGGATGCCCTCCATGATGCCGGGGACGTAGATGGGATAGAAATAATAGGTCACGCCGTCACGGATGCGGGTGCGCACGGCGCCCGTCATACATAGCTTGTCCAGCTGCTCCTGGGTGAAGGCCACGGACTTCTTGGCCCGCTTGGCCACATCCTCCACGGTGCGGTTGGCCTCCAGACGCAGGTGCATCATGATCGTGCACATGTCGTCATCGATGATCGGCTCCAGAATGCGGTACTCCGGGTCGTTGTAGGTGATGCCGGTGTAGGTCATGCTCTCCATGGCAATCTTGGTGGCCAGGGCGAGAATGTTGGGTCTGTGTGCCATTCAGATTCCTCCTTCGTTTTGTGGTCTGTATACGCTTGTCACAAGAATAGCATAGAGTGCGTGGAAATGCAACGAAAAACCACTCCTATTTTCATATTACCACAAGGCAGTTCCCCAGGGAAAATACTTTCTGGAAGGAAGTTCATCACCCGGCGGTTATGAAAGCGTCTCCCCCGCTTTGACATCCGGCCGCCGAGGCCGTATAATGGGGAAAACACGAAACCGATTGGAGCGATGCACATGCCTGAAATTGCGATCATCGGCGGCGGCGCCGGCGGCATGATGGCGGCCCTGACCGCAGCGGAAACGGCGGAAAACCGCGTGACCCTCTTCGAGCGGCAGGCCCGGGTGGGCCGCAAGCTTTTGAGCACCGGCAACGGGCGGTGCAACCTGACCAACGAACACTGCGCCTCGGAGCGCTACCACAGCGAGACGCCGGACTTCTGCGTCCCGGCGCTGGAGGCCTTTGACGCCCAAATGACGCTGGAATGGTTCCACGCCCGGGGTCTGGTCACCGTGACGGAGGAAAGCGGCCGGGTCTATCCCCTCTCCAACGCCGCCAACAGCGTGCTGGACGTGCTGCGCCTGAGCATGGAGCAGAAAGCGAACATCGCCGTTATCACCGCTTCCCCGGTGACAGCCATCCAGCGCAAGGGACACGGCTTTCTCGTGAAAACCGAAGCAGATTCCTTTCCCGCCGACAAGGTCATCGTGGCCTGTGGCGGCATGGCGGGCTCCAGGCTGGGCGGCGTGAAGGACGGCTATGCCCTGCTCCAGAGTCTGGGCCACAGCCGCACGGCCCTGCACCCGGCGCTGGTGCAGCTGACCACGGAGACGGAGTACCCCAAGCGCCTGAAGGGTGTGCGCGCCGACGCGCGGCTGACGCTCTCTGCCCCCCGCAGGACCCTGGCGCGCACCGAGGGCGAGGTGCAGTTCACGGAAAAGGGCGTCTCCGGCCCGGCGGTGTTCGATCTCTCCCGGGCGGCCTCCGTCAGCGATGAGAAGCTGACGCTGACCCTGGATTTCCTGCGGGATTACAGCGCAAAGGACGTCTTTTCCATGCTTTGCGCCCGGCGGGAGCGCCTGCCGGATTTGAGCGCAGAGGAACTGCTCACCGGCATGCTCCACAATCGGCTGGGCAAGACGGTTCTGCATTATGTAAACCTCGATGCGAAGAAAACCCTCTCTCAGGTGACGGATCCGGAGCTGAAGAACGCAGCCCGGGCCTGCAAGGGCTTCCAGCTGCCCGTGCGGGGCACGGAGGGCTTCGACTCGGCACAGGTCACGGCCGGCGGCATCCGGTGCGCGGAGTTTGACCCCGCCACCATGGAGAGCCGTCTGGTACCGGGGCTTTACGCCTGCGGTGAGGTGCTGGACGTGGACGGCGACTGCGGGGGCTTCAACCTCCAGTGGGCCTGGTCCAGCGGCCATCTGGCCGGGAGGCTTTTATGATTGCGGTATCGAATCTGAAGCTCCGGCCCGGCGAGCCGGAGACGAAACTGAAGGCCCTGGCGGCCAAGGCCCTGCGGATCCCCGAAGGACAGATCCAGTCGCTGGAGCTGCGCAAGAAATCTCTGGACGCGCGGAAAAAAGACGACCTGCACTGGGTCTATTCCGTGGCGGTCACCATCGACGGGAACGAGGACGCGGTCCTGAAGCACTGCAAGCAGGCCGCGAAAACCAAACCCTATCGCTATGACATTCCCCAAGTCCGGCCGGAATCGCGCCCGGTGGTGGTGGGCTTCGGCCCGGCGGGGATGTTCGCGGCGCTGGTGCTGGCAAAGGCGGGTGCGAAGCCCATCGTGCTGGAGCGTGGCCAGGACGCCGTGACGCGCACAAAACAGGTGGAATCATTTCGCGACGGCGGGAAGTTCGACCCGGAAAACAACGTCCAGTTCGGCGAGGGCGGCGCCGGCACCTTCTCCGACGGGAAGCTGGCCACCGGCACCCACGACAGCCGCATCCGCTGGGTGCTGGAGCAGTTCGCGGAGCACGGGGCGCCGGAGCACATCCTCTGGGACGCGAAGCCCCACATCGGCACGGACGTGCTGGTGGACGTGGTGCAGCGCATCCGGGAGACCGTCATCTCTCTGGGCGGCGAGGTGCGGTTCGGCCACCGGCTCATCGGGCTGGAACAGACAGGAAACGCCCTCTCCGCCCTGCGGGTGCAGGGCCCGGAGGGAGTCTATACCCTCCCCGCCGACCGGGCGATCCTCTGCATCGGTCACAGCGCCAGAGACACTTTCGAGATGCTGCACGCAGCGCAGCTTCCCATGGACGCCAAAGCCTTTTCCATGGGTGTGCGCATCGAGCAGCGGCAGGCAGACGTGGATCTGGCCCAGTATGGCCGGACGCGGGGTGATGATCTCCCCCCGGCGGATTACAGTCTGCATGTCAAACTGCCGGACGGCGGAAGCGCCTACACCTTCTGCATGTGTCCCGGCGGCGAGGTCTTTGCTGCGGCGTCGGAGCCCGGCGGTGTGGTCACCAACGGCATGAGCCGCTCCAAACGGGACGGAGAAAACGCCAACGCCGCCCTGCTGGTCACCCTGCAGCCGGAGGATTTTCCCGATCAGAGCTCCCCGCTGGGCGGCATGTACTGGCAGCGGGAGATTGAGCAGCGGGCCTTTCAAATGGGCGGCAGGAACTACCGCGCCCCGGCCCAGCTGGTGGGGGATTTTCTCGCCCATACGCCCAGCACCGGCCCGAGAACCGTTGCGCCCACCTATCGGCCCGGCGTAAGGTGGTGCGAGCTCCACAATCTGCTGCCGGAGCGGATCACCGGCGTGCTGGAGCAGGCGCTCCCGGCCCTGGGCCGGAAGCTCCGGGGCTTCGATGGGCCCGACAACGTGCTCACCGCGCCGGAGACCCGTTCCTCCTCCCCGGTGCGCATCCGGCGGGACGAGGATCTCTGCTCCCCGGCGCTGACAGGCTTCTACCCCTGCGGCGAGGGCGCCGGCTACGCCGGCGGCATCACCAGCGCGGCGGTGGACGGCATGCGTTGCGCCGAGGCGGTTTTGAAATCCTACTAAATGAACAATACCCCGTGCATCTTTGGATGCACGGGGCATTTTTATTGCAGCAATTGACTTTGCATCAGGTCTGCGATGGCAGAAATCTGCTCCGTGGAGAGCGGGTCCCGGAGACCGTGGTGCTCCATGAGACCGGTGAAGCTGTCGTTGTCGGCGTCCTCAAGGATTTGCTGGTACAGCTTCAGGCCGGCGCCCTCCTGTTTCAGCTCCTGCTCATAGAACTGGATGGCGGCGCTGTCGCTGGTGAGATAACTAAGGATGTAGAAGGGCGCTTCGAAGAAGTGGGAGATGGTGACCCAGCTCATGGCGTCCACGATCTCGCCGTAGCCGCTCTCGTCGCCGAAGTCCCGGACGGTCCGGAGGGCGATGGTGTTCACATTCTCCAGGGTCAGCTCGTCATCCGGCAGGGCGTAGACCTGCTCCTCAAAGGCGTTGAAGCTTCCCTGCTCCACATAGAGCTGCAGCACGTCCGCCAGCTTCCAGTCCGTGAGCACGTCCCGCAGGGCGTTGTCCGGGAGATAACACAGGGAGAGATATTCCATGCCCTGGGACAGGGTCTCACTGACGTCGGTGCTGTGGTAGGCGCCGTAGTGGACGAAGTCGTCGGTATAGTGCCCGAACTCGTGGGCGATGGTGAGCACGTCCTCGGCGTAGCCTTCACTGTCGGTGAAGAGATAGGGCGCCTCCCAGTCCGTGAGATAGATCTCGTAGGAGTCCGGGGATTTCAGGCTGGATTTTGACACGTCAAAGAGGTCATAGGTCTTCATGAACTCCATGGCGTCGGCAAAGTCGCCGCCCAGGGCCTTGGCAAGAGCTTCCACCGCCTGGAGCGAGACGTCCGTGTCCTGCTCGCCCGGGGCGTTGTAGGCTTTGCGCAAAACGCCGGAATCATGGGCCCGGGTAAAGAGCGGGACCAGCGTCTGGCGGATGGCGGCGGTGTAGGCGGCCACCTCTGACAGGTCATAATCATAGCCGTTTTCGTCGTAGGCCATCTGCTGATAGCTGTCGTAGCCCAGCGCGTCCGCCATGGCCTCCCGGGTGCGGACCAGATCGACGTAGATCGCACCAAGCTCCGGGTTCACGGCGGCGTAGTAACGCTCGTAGGCCTCCGTATCCGAGACGCCCAGAGTGCCGGCATCCATGGCGTTGGTGAGGGCATCCATGGTGTAGGCCGTACCGTCGATGGTGACGCTGGCGCTGTTCATGGCGTTGAAGTACTTGGTCACCAGCTCGTTTTCCCGGCGGCGGAGAGCGGTGAGCTCCTGGGAGATCACGTAGTCCTCGCCGTAGGCGTCCAGATAACCTGCGCCGAAGTACTGCTGCTCCAGCACATCTTTGGCGTTCGATGCGGCGCAGTCTGACATCAGCTCCTCCAGGGCAGCATACAGGGTCACATCCGCGTCGGCGCACCAGCCGTATTCCCCGGCGTAGTAGTCGTTGGTCACGTCCAGATCGGAGCGGATCATGGCCAGGGTCTCCATGGTCTCCAGATGGTCATAATCGTCAAAGCAGACGTCCAGAGCCGCGGTGGCTGCCTTCAGCAGCTTGCTTCGGGTGAAGAGGCCGGCATCCGCCAGAGCA
>CAMHRJ010000157.1 GCA_946187475.1 uncultured Clostridia bacterium
GGCGATGGGGAACAGCGTGTCGATGATACGCGGACCGGAGTTCATGGGCTTATCGGGGGCGTACTTCTGGGCGTAGGGACGGGCCACACGGACGGGCCAGCGCTGGATCATGTTCAGCTCGTGGTCCACGCCTTCGTCGTCCGTCAGGACGGCGATGGTGTCCGCGACCTTGTAGTCGCCGGAGGTAACGCTCTTGATGGTGCCCTTCATGGTGGGAGGCACCATGATCTTATGCAGAATGGCGGTGGTCTCCTGAACGGTGCCGATGACGTCGCCGCCCACCACCTTGTCGCCGGCCTTGGCAACGGCGTCAAAGTGCCAGACACGCTCGCGGTTCAGGGCGGGAACCTCGATGCCGCGGGTGATGGTGGAGCCCGCGATGCTGCGGATCTCCGGCAGAGGACGCTGGATGCCGTCGTAGATGTTCTCCAGCATGCCGGGGCCCAGCTCCACGCTCAGGGGCATACCGGTGGTCTCGACCTCAGCGCCGGGACCCAGACCGGAAGTCTCCTCATAGACCTGGATCGACGCGCTGTCGCCGGACATGTTCAGGATCTCGCCGATCAGACGCTGCTTGCCCACGCGCACAACGTCGGAGACGTTGGCGTCCGCGAGCCCGTTCGCTACGACCAGCGGGCCGGAAACTTTGGTAATCGTTCCACTCAAATTACATACTTCCTTTCATACTCAAATTCGATCGGGATCGAATTTGAAGAGGATGCGCTCCGCGTCATGTCTCCGGCCGCAAATGCGATTCGCGATCTGGAGCCAATTTGCTTCGCGATAGGAATTTTTTCCGCCGCGCATGTCGCCGGAAAAAATGATTCGATTTTCTTTGCGCCTGCGGGCGCACATGCGAGGCAAGATCAGAGAATGTCGGAGCCGACGGCTCGCTCCACGGCGTCCTTCAGGGCCTTCTGGCCCAGGCCGATGGGGCCCTCTCTGCCGGGGATCAGGATGATGGCCGGGGTGGGAACGTCCTTGTAACGGTCGATCTCCGGCTGGATCTCCTGGGCGAGCTGCTCCTCCACGTAAATGATGGCGTAGTCCTCGCTGTCGCGGGCCAGATGCCGCAGGGTCTTGCGCGCCTCCTCGGCATTGGCCACGGGGCAGGCCTCCAGACCCAGGGCTTTGAATCCCATGACGGTCTCCGGCGCGCCGATGACTGCAATTTTAAGCATAAGCCTCACGCATCCTTTCCCGAATGGTGTCGGCCTTCAGGCCGGCCATCCGTCCCGAGAGGATCATTCGCGCGGCGGTGACCTCATTTTCCATGGCGGCCAGATAGGACACCACGTGGGCCGCGCCGAAGCGCATGATCTTCGCCTCGCGGACATAGTCCATGAGGGCATTGTCGCAGGTGCGCTCGAACACCGTCAGCGAGCCGCCGTTCATGGCGGCGCTGCCGGCCTCGGCCGCAGCGGTCAGCCGGGTGGGACGGTAGAGCTCTGCCAAAGCTTCGCCGGAATCGGCGGCCAGAACGCTGGCCACGCCGATCTCACCGCCGGGCACCAGGGCCAGGGAGAGGAAATCGCTGTCCTTCCCCATGCGGTTGGTACGCACGGCACTGCGGAGGTTGGCGCTGTCGATCATGAGCTTTACATAGGCCTTGGAGAAGCCCTCGTCGCTCAGATCCTGCACCAGCTTCGTCAGGGCGTCGAAGTAGGCTCTGTCCAGGGCGAAGTCGGCCAGCTGGGGATTGGAGGTGCGGGCCAGGATGCTGGCAGCCTCCTGCATGGGCTCGGCAAGGCTGGAGGGAATTTCGATGTAATCGTCGGAGACGAAGGCCTCCTCGATGACCTGGGCGGGGATGCTGCCCCGCCTGGAGAGGATCTCCCCCCCACCCACGCCGGCGCCGTGGGACTTGATGACCGTCTTGATGTTGTGGAAATCATACTTCAGACGGAACATCTGCACCAGCTCCGGTTCGGGGACGATGCGCTCCACCTCGTCGAAGATCTCTACCAGCCGATTTTCCAGCGCGTCGTTGCGCGCGTCGGCGGAGAGCTCCGTGAGGTCGCCGTAACCGCACTCCTCCAGCACCTTGACGGCCTCATCATCCGTGGGTGCCGCAATCATGCGCTCCAGCCGCTCGGCACTGAGCATGCCCGAGGTCCGCGCGGCCAGCATCGCGGTGATCGCCAGATAGTTGGTTTCATTGATATTAGCCAAATTCATTCCTCCTTATGAGACGGTCTTGCCGTCACAACAGGATCAGTCGAACAGAACCGCAGCGACCTGAGATGCCAGTTCGCCCCGGCTGAGGTCGGCGAGGGTCTCCACCGCGCAGTTGATCTCCACGTCGCCCTGCTGCAGCACGAAGCCGCCGCGCATTTCGCGGGTGGATGCGCTGAGCTTCAGCTCGGCGGGTTTTCCCTGCTCGGCGCAGAGCGCGTTGGCAGCGGTCACGATGGCCTCGCCGCAGCGCTGGCGGTCGGCAGCGTTCATGAGCACGGCTTCCGTGCCGGAGGCTGCCTTGGCGCAGAGCTTCGCCATGGCGGAGATGTACTCCTCCGTGGGCAGACTGCAGAGCTTTTCCACGGCCCGGTCGAAGGCGGCGCTCACCATGGACTGTTTCAGACCCAGGGTGCTCTTTTTCGCCTCCATGCCGGCAAGACGGCCCAGCCGCTCCACGCGGTCCTCGCAGTCCTTGACGCCGGTCTGCAGCTTCTCCCAGTAGGCGTCCTGCGCCTTCTTTTCAAAGTCGGCCTTGATCTCGGCACATCTGGCGTTGGCATCGGCAGTGATCTGCGCAGCCTCGGCCCGGGCGTCGGATTCGATGCGGCCGGTGATTTTTTCAATTCCTGTCATACTTTTTCCACCTTTCCAAAGCGGCGGAAGCGACTTAAGCAATCGCGTTCAGCATCATGATGGAAGCCAGCAGGCAGAGGATGGCGTAGAACTCCACGGTGATGCAGAAGACCATGCCCTTGGACCAGTGATCCGGCTTCTTGGCGAGAATGTTGATGGAGGCAGCCGCCACACGGCCCTGAGCCGCAGCGGAGATCAGACCGCCCAGCGCGATGGGCATGCAGGCAGCGAAAATCTGCATACCGGTGGCAACGTCCAGGCTGCCGCCGTAGCCGTTGATCTTGTTGAAGGCCAGGAACCAGATAACAAAGCCGTACAGACCCTGGGTACCCGGGATGACCTGCATGATCATGGCTTTACCGAACTTGCTGGGATCCTCAGAAATCAGGCCCGCACAGGATTCGCCGGCGATGCCGGTACCTTTTGCAGAGCCCGAGCAGGCCAGAGCTGCCGCCAGAGCCGCGCCCAGAAGGGCGATGGCAAGACCGCCGAAAGACTGGATGAAGTTTTCCATGGATGTTTCCTCCTTGATTGGTGTTGATACAATTAAGAATTAGTTGTGGTTTTCAACGTCGACGAACTTCGTGTTGATCTCCAGGGGCTCAAAGGGCTTGCCGCCGTCCTGATAGAACTTGCCGAAGAACTCGAGGCACTGGAGTCGAAGGTCATGCACGAAGCAGCCCAGCAGGTTCAGCGCGAAGTTCAGCGCGTGGCCCACAAGGAACACCAGTATGAAGACGATGAATGAAACGAAGGTCGTGCCGTTGGCGGAAGGCATGGCGCCCAGAGAGTTGAACACCTGCGCGACAACGCTGCCCGCCAGCATCAGGGCCATCAGACGGGAGTAGGACAGAACGTCGCCCAGCCAGCCCGTGGCGCCGTTGTAGACAGCGGCGAAGATCGCCGTCACCTTGCCGAAGCCCTTGGCCGGACGCATGGCGCCCCAGAAGAGCATCAGCACGCCGATGACGAGGACAATCATGCCCAGCTTGCCGCCCACCTTGAGGATGTACAGGCCCAGGCCCGCGAAGATCACGAACCAGCAGCCTTCCTCTAGGATGGCGCCCAGGGCGTCGCCGTGTTTACACTTCTGCACCATATTCACGATCATGCCGGTGAACAGGTGGATGACGCCCAGCACCATCGCGCCGTAGAGCACGAAGTTGACGTCCGTCATGGGGTTCAGAAGCGGTTTCGTCAGGAAATTGTCGCCCATGGGATGGCCGAACATCTTGGCCAGCGTGGGGATCAGATCGCCGAAGAAGCCGCCTGTGACGATGCCCATGACGAAGGTGGCGATGCCGCCCTCCAGCAGCAGGTTCGTGAAGATCTTGCTGCCCCGTTTGGGTTTCACCACGGCTTTGATGATCAGTGCCGCCAGGATCATGAGCAGACCATAGCCCATGTCTGCCATCATGATGCCGTAGAAGGCGATGAAGAACGGCGCCATCAGTGGGTTCGGGTCCACGGTGCCGTAGGCCGGCAGGCTGTACATGTTGGTGACCATGTTCAGCGGCTCCGTGAGGGCGTTGTTCTTGAGCTTGACCGGAACGTCGGGGTACTCCTCCTCCGTGGGATCTTCAAACTCCCAGGAGCAATCATACCTGGACAGAACCGCCACGACCTTTTCCTCCTCGGGCGCCTCCATCCAGCCGTTGAGGCAGGCGACGCTCTCGGTGGAGACCATCCGCTCGGCCGCCTCAGCCTTGCCGATGTTGGCGGTCATGCGGTCCACGCTGAGCTTCAGGGCGTCCCGGTGGGGCGCGAAGCTCACGATCTGGGCCTCCAGGTGGGTGCGGTCCTTGCCCAGAGACTCGATCTGTTCGGTCTGGGCGGCGATGTTCTCCGTGGCAGTGCCCTTGGTTCCGGAAACGGAGGCCACCGCGAAGCCGAAGCCGCGCAGGGCCGAAAGGGCGTCCGCCTGTTCGGATTTGTGACATACCAGCACGGTGTAAGCTGCGTCCCCGTCCGTGCTCACGGGGAAAAGCTCCGCCTCGGGGGCGGCAGCTGCCAGGGTCTGTTTCACCTCGCTGAGATCCACCACTGCGGGGATCGTGCCGAAGGTGATGTCGGTACTGGCGGTAGAAGCCGTGTCCAGGGAGAGATCCAGCGCCGTCCAGGGCTTCAAAGCCTCGATGGAAGTGCGCAGACGCGCCTCCTCCGAGGTCAGCCGCCGGATCTGAGCTTCCAGGTCTTCGATTTTGGACGCTGCTTCCAGCTCCTCGCGGAGCGCGGCCTCATCCAGGAATTCCGCCTCGGACACCTCCGGGCGGCCGGACAGCAGTTTCGACTTGACCGGGGCGTATTTGTCCAGAATCTGGAGTGCGCCGGTCAGCCGCGCCTGGTCGGCGCGAGCCTCCACCAGTCCGCCGGTTTCACGCTGCAGGCCCGCATCGTCCCCTTCCGTGGGAACGTCCGGCTCCGTGACTGACACGCAGCCGAGCAGCATCAGATCGCGGAGAAGCGCTTCCTTCTGGGAGCGCACGACCATGAGCTGCAGCTTTTTCATTTTTACAATGGCCATCAGCTATTCACGATCCTTTCCACGATGAGTGACGCCGCCTGGTCCAGTCTTGCTTCCGCGCGTGTCCGCATGGTAGCCTCGCGATTCTTCGTCGTCGCTGCGAGCGCTTCGGCTTCCTGCGTGGCCTTTTCGTCGGTCTTGGAGCGCAGAGATTTGAGTTCTTCGCGCGCTTTATTCAGCGCCGCCTCCACTGCCTCCTTGCCGTCGCGTTCGGCCGCTTCGATCGCCTCGGCGGCAGCCTGCGTCGCTTCCAGCTTGATCTGCCTGGCACGCTCTTCCGCTTCCCGGACCGTATTGATCGCTTCAAATGACATTCACACACCTCCCGACCTGTGTATTTTTCTGAACAATGACGCATAGCACTGTGTGATAGAAGAAAACTATGCGTGGAATTCAACAACATGATACCTCATTTTGAACGATTTCGCAAGCCTGTCGCCCGGGTTTTTCTG
>CAMHRJ010000158.1 GCA_946187475.1 uncultured Clostridia bacterium
GGGCGGCGGAGCTGCTGCACGTGACCCAGCCCACTCTGTCCCGGGCCATGGGCGCCCTGGAGGAGGAGCTGGGCAAGAAGCTCTTCACCCGCCACAGCTTCAGCATCTCCCTCACCGAGGAGGGCATGCTGCTGCGGGACCGGGCGGAGGACCTGATCACCATGGCGGACAAGATCCAGCAGGAATTCCTGTCTCTGGACGACATCACCGGCGGCGAGCTCTATCTGGGTCTGGCGGAATCCTACCAGATTCGCCATCTGGCCCGGGCCCTGCGGACGCTGAAGGGCCAGTATCCCGGTCTGCGGTATCACATCACCAGCGGCGACACCGAGCAGGTGACGGAAAAGCTGGACAAGGGACTGCTGGACTTCGCGGTGCTCTGCGACACCCCCGATCCCAGGAAATACGACTCGATTCTCTTTCCGGAGCGGGACATCTGGGGCTTGATCTTGCCGGAATCGGACCCACTGGCAGAAAAGGAGGCCATCCAAGCGGATGACCTCATCGGGCTGCCTCTCTTCACCTCCCGGCAGGGCTGGGAGGGCGACATCAAGACCTGGGCCGGGGAGAAGTTTCCGCTGCTCCATCTGGAGGGCTCCTCCCGCCTGGCCTACAACGCCTCCCTCTTCGTCCGGGAGGGGCTGGGCTACCAGCTCTCCTTCGCGCATCTGGTGAACACCTCTGCCGAGAGCGGACTGGTGTTCCGGCCTCTGGAGCCCCGACTGGAGGTGCGGCTCTGCCTGATCTGGAACAAATACCAGACCTTCACGCCCATCGCGGAGCGCTTTCTGCAGCAGGTGCGCCAGAGCTTCGCAGAATGAAACATGCCAACCGGCCAGTGCCGGTTGGCATGTTTATTAGTTTTACAGGGCGAACAGTCCTCCGGCGCCGCCGGAGTGGAGGAACAGCACCTTGTCCTCGGGCCGGAAGGCCCCCTCCTTCGCCAGGGCCAGCAGCCCGCCGAAGGCCTTGCCGGTGTAGACCGGGTCCAGGAACAGGCCCTCCTGCTCTGCCATGAGGGACACTGCCGCGTTCCCCTCCTCGGAGGGGATGGCGTAGCCCGCGCCGCAGACGTCCCGCAGCAGGTAGTCCGCCGGAGTGATCTCCATCTCCGCCTCCAGCAGCTCCGCCGCCGCTTTCATGAGAGCGGGGGTGATCTCGTCGAAGGGCTCCCGGTCCACCATCATGCCGTGAACCCGGGTTCCGGGAAGGAACAGCTTCGCGCCCAGGGCCATGCCGGCCATGGTGCCGCCGCTGCCCTCGGCACAGACGATGTGGTCGAAGGCCATGCCCTGCTCCGCGATCTCCTTTGCGCAGGCCACATAGCCCAAGGTGCCCAGGGGATTGGAGCCGCCGCAGGGGATCTTATAATAAGGCCTTCCCAGCGCAGCGCCGACGCGGTCCATCTCGGCGTAGATGTCCGCATAGTCGTCGGTGTCTATGAACCGGACGTCCGTGCCCATGATGCGCTCCAGCAGGAGGTTGCCCACGCAGTCGGTCACGCCCCGCTGCTTCAGCAGCAGGATGGCCTGCAGCCCCAGCTTCCCCGCCGCGGCGGCGGTGAGCATGGCGTGGTTGGACTGGGCGCCGCCGGTGGTGAACACCACCTCCGCCCCCTGGGCCTTGGCGTCCGCCAGCAGGAATTCCAGCTTCCGCACCTTGTTGCCGCCCAGACCCAGGCCGGTGAGATCGTCCCGCTTCACATACACGTTGGTGTGCAGCAGGCGGCTGATGTTCTCCAGCTTCTGGATGGGCGTGGGGAATACGCCCAGAGACACTCTGGGAAAGGAATCCAGGGATTTCATGGGATGCACCTCCGCTTTTATGCGTTTTCGATTATTTGCCCAGCTCCACGCCCATCCGGAAGGCCTGTTTGCACTCCTCCGGGAAGACCGTCTCGTGACGGCGCTGCTTTTCCTCGGGGTCGAAGATGGACCAGGGCCAGTCGGTTTTGCTGTAGTCCTTCAGCTGCAGGGTGTTGCCGCTGATCAGCGTCCGGGTGGGGCCGACGTAGGTGTTGAGCGTCTGTTGATAACCCCGCACCAGATCGGTGTAATAGGTGTCCGGCGCGTTGCTGGTCATGATCATCAGCACCGGGATGGGATGCTCGTTGCAGCAGCGCTGCTGGGCGTTGTAGGTGAGGTTCTGGAACACCAGCCGCTCATAGAGGGCCCGGAAGCCCGCGCTCACCTGGCTGAGATAGTTGGGTGTGCCCAGAATCAGGCCGTCGGCCTCCCGGATGGCGTCCAGCACCGGGGTGAGCCCGTCCTTGCAGATGCAGCGGCCCTTGAACTTCTCCTTCTTGCAGCCGAAGCAGGAGATGCAGCCGGTGTACTTCTCCAGCCGGTAGAGATCGAACTTCTCCACCTGGGCCCCGACGCTCTCGGCGCCTTTGGCGGCCTCGGTGACCAGGGTGTCTGTGTTCCAGCCCTTCCGGGGGCTGCCGTTCACAACAACGATTTTCGTTGCCATGGCGAACCCTCCTGTCAAGCCGGATTGAACTTGTCCTTGCCCTGCTTGCAGCGGGGGCACTTCCAGTCCTCCGGCAGGTCGGCGAAGGCAGCGCCCTCGTGCTCCGCGGGGTCATAGACATAGCCGCAGACGGAGCAGACATACTTGCCGGAAGCCGTCCGATCGCTGAAGTCGTATTCCGCAAAGACCGTGGGCACGGGGTGGTCCAAATCCATTACGCGCTTGGCCTCCAGATTCTCATAGCCCTGGGGCGTATGGGTGCCGCAGTAGACCGTGGGCTGGTTGCGGATGAACTCCCGCACCCGGTCCAGGGTCTCCCGGGCGGCAGGCAAATCCTCGAACACCATGGAGAGCTTGTTGGCATACAGCGCCTCATCCACGTAGGTGATGTCGCCGTGGAGCATATAGAACAGGCCGTCATTCTCTGCCACCACGATGCTGTTGCCGTTGGTGTGGCCCTTAGCCTTGATAAAATACACGCCGTCCCGGATCTTCTGACATGCGGGGAAGTTATAATATGCGCCGTCGGTGTATTCCACGGGCACGATGTTCTCCAGACCCTGGAGCTCCGCCGCGCCGACTTCCTCCGCACCCACGTAGATCTTCGCGTTGGGGAAAGATCTCAGCTCGCCGGAGTGGTCGGCGTGCTTGTGGGTCAGGAGGATCTTCGTCACCTGCTCGGGCTTGTAGCCCAGGGCGGTAAAGGCCTCCATGTAGCTGCAGATGTCCTTGCCGGTGTAGGCGGGGCTGGTCTCGTTGGGCTTTTCCTCCGGCGTGCCGGCGGGCAGACCCGTGTCCACGAGGATGACCTCGTCCCCGGTATCGATCAGATAGTTCTGCAGACTGCCGCGATAGCGGACATTGGGGTCAAACTTCTCCGGCCCATCCTCGCCGCCGAAGGCGAAGGGCTGGCCGTAAAAGCCGTCTTTCCTGAATTTCACTGCCTGGATGATCATGTGTGTTCCTCCTTTGGTCGTTTGCTTGTTCCAGCAGCGCCTCTCGCTGCGTTTGTTCTCATTCACTCCACATAGTGGATGCGGTTTTCCTCAAAGCGGTCCCGCTGCTGCCGCTCCTCGGCGGGATAGCCATAGGGGAAGATGGCGAAGGCCCGGACGTCCTTCGGCAGACCCAGCACAGCCTCCACGGCCCGCATCCGCTCCTCCTGGGGCGCGATGCCCAGCCACACGCCGCCCAGACCCTGGCTGACGCACTCCAGCCAGAGGTTTTCCATGGCGATGGACATGTCGATGTGGGCGTAGTCCGGCAGCATGCAGTCCTTCCGATAGACGGAGACGATGGCCGCCGGGGCGTTCTTCGTCATGCCGGAATAGGGGCTGACCGTGGACAGGGCCTCCAGCTTGGCCCGGTTGGTCACCACGTAAAACTCCCAGGGCTGCTGGTTTTTGGCCGAGGGCGCCTGCATGGCGGCCCGGAGCAGCGCCAGGGTCTTTTCCGGCTCCACAGGCCGGGGCTGATATTTGCGGATGCTCACACGGGTGTATAACTCGTTCATGGGTGCCTCCTGTTCCGGCTGTGCGAACGCGCACCGCCTGATTCTTTTTTATTATTATATCGTTCCGAAAGAGCATTGGCAAGGGGCGTTTCTCCGGCGATTCCCGCCAAAAGCAGGCTCCATTTGCTTCCTTTTCACATTTCCCACAAATTCCCGGCGCTATTTACAAAAATTATCCACAATATTGCATAATTTCAATTGACTAACCGGGGTATTGTTCGTTATATTATTATCAGTACACGGCGCTCTGCGCCGGGCCGAACAATTCCAGGAAAGGAAGTTATACTATGGATCGTAAAGTCACTTTGGAAATGATCCAGGAAGCGCGGGACGCGCTTCAGGGCGTTACGGAGCTGACGCCGATCGTTTCCTCTACTCGTCTCGGCAAAAACCTCTACATCAAGTCCGAGAACCTGCAGAAGACCGGTTCGTTCAAGATCCGCGGCGCTTTCAACAAGATCCGCAAGCTCTCCCCCGAGGAGGCCGCCAAGGGCGTCATCGCCTGCTCCGCCGGCAACCATGCGCAGGGCGTGGCGCTGTCCGCCACCCGGCTGGGCATCAAGTCCGTGATCTGCATGCCCGAAGGCGCGCCCCTGCTGAAGGTGGAGGCCACCCGCGGCTACGGCGCCGAGGTCGTGCTGGTCCCCGGCGTGTATGACGACGCCGCGGCCGAGGCTGCCCGCCTGTCCAAGGAGAAGGGCTACACCTTCGCCCATCCCTTCAATGATCCCTATGTCATCGCCGGCCAGGGCACCATCGGTCTGGAGATCCTCGATCAGGTTCCGGACGTGGAGCAGGTCGTCGTTCCCATCGGCGGCGGCGGACTGATCAGCGGCGTTGCCGTGGCCATCAAGTCCATGCGCCCCAACGTGAAGGTCATCGGCGTGCAGTCCTCTGCCGTTCCCTCCATGTTCATCTCCCACCGCAGCGGCGCCGTCACCACCGTGAAGGACGCCCCCACCATCGCCGACGGCATCCATGTGCTGACTCCCGGCGATCTGACCTTCTCCATCGTGGAGCAGTATGTCGATGAGATCGTCACCGTCTCCGAGGACGAGATCGCAGCCGCCATCGTCGGTCTGCTGGAAGGCCCCAAGACCGTCGCCGAGGGCGCCGGCGCCACCAGCGTCGCTGCCTATATCTTCGATAAGATCGACACGAACCTCAAGACCGTGGCGGTCGTCTCCGGCGGCAACGTGGACATCACCACCCTCTCCCGCATCATCACCAAGGGCATGCAGAAGACCGGCCGCATCGCGCAGATCACCACCAAGCTCCAGGATCGCGCCGGCAATCTGGCTCAGCTGCTGGCCTGCGTGTCCGAGAACGGCGCCAACGTTCTGGACATCGACCACAAGCGCGAGGACGCCAAGACCGAGGTCAGCTCCTGCGTCGTGACCATGACGCTGGAGACCGTCGGCACGGAACACGTTCAGAAGATCAAGGCCGATCTGCAGGACAAGGGCTATCAGCTCCTGTTCTGACAGCCGCCTTCTAAACCTTCAAAGTATCAAGGAAAGGAGAATGCGAATTCATGAAGATCATCTCGACAGACAAGGCTCCCGCTGCCATCGGACCCTATTCTCAGGGCTATGTTGTGAACGGCTTCCTGTACGCCTCCGGCCAGGTTCCTCTGGATCCCGCCACCGGCGCGGTGGTTGGCACCACCATCGAGGAGCAGGCGGAGCAGGCCTGCAAGAACGTCGGCGGTATTCTGGAAGCAGCCGGTGTGGATTACTCCAAGGTCATCAAGACCACCTGCTTCCTGGCGGACATGAAGGACTTCG